>QIHU01000505.1 GCA_003231035.1 Acidobacteriota bacterium | reverse complement strand
GATCCGATCGTCGCCCTGGGACGCAAATAGCCCATGCGCGACCTGTTCACCCTCACCGCCGGGGCGCTCGTCAGCCATCGCCTGCGCTCGCTGCTGTCGATGAGCGGCATCGCCGTCGGCATTGCATCGGTGGTGCTGCTGACCTCGATCGGCGAGGGCACCCGCGTCTACCTGACCAGCCAGTTCAGCCAGTTCGGCACCAACCTGCTGCAAATCAACCCCGGCAAGGCACAGACCATCGGCATCCCCGGAGCGCTCGGCGGCACCACCCACAAGCTGACCATCGACGACGCCGAGGCGATCGCCCGCCTGCCGGGAGTCGAAGGCGTTATGCCCGCAGCCTACGGCACCGCCAGGGTCGAGGCACACGGACGGGCGCGGAGCGTCATCGTCTACGGCGTCACCCCGGACATCGCCACCGTCTGGCAATGGGGAGTCCGCCGAGGCCGTTTCTGGCCGGCGGGAGACCCGAGACGCAGCTCACCCCACGCCGTCCTCGGCCCCACGGTGCGGCGCGAACTCTTCGGCGAGGAGAACCCGCTCGGCCGCTTCGTGCGCATCGGGGGGGCCCGCTTCCGGGTCACCGGCATCATGAAAGCCAAGGGTCGGATGCTCGGCCTGGATATCGACGACTCCGTCTTCATTCCCGTCGCCTCGGCGATGCGCCTGTTCAACGCCGACGAGTTGACCGAAGTGCACATTCTCTACACCCACGCGCGGCTGGCCCAGCGGGTCGAAGAGGCGGTCCGTGCCCTGCTCATTGAGCGCCACGCGGACACCGAAGACTTCACTCTGATCAGCCAACAGGCGATGCTCGACGTCTTCGGCAACATCATGAACATCATCACCATGTCGGTGGGCGCCATCGCCGCCATCTCGCTGCTGGTCGGCGCCGTCGGCATCTTAACCATGATGTGGATCGCGGTTGGCGAACGCACCGAAGAAATCGGCCTGCTGCGCTCGATCGGCGCCAGCCGGGGCCAGGTGCAGGGGTGGCCTCCTTCGGAGGGCTGGTGGGGGTCGCCGGAGGTCTCGGCTTTTGTGCCCTCTTGCGCGCCCTGGTGGACGGGTTGCCGATCCACACTCCGGCCCGTTTCGTGGTCGCCGCCGTCGGCGTCAGCCTGGCGACCGGCCTGCTCGCCGGGGTCTGGCCGGCGAGGCGAGCCGCCCATCTCGATCCGATCAAAGCGCTGCGCGCCGAGTAAAGGCAACAGAGGGCGAGTGGGGTATCCTGCTCCATCATGCAGCCGGCCCCCATCTCCACCTTCGCCCGCCTAGCTGGAGCGATCCGCTACTCGCTCGCCGGCCTGCGAGCGGCGCTGCGCAATGAAGCGGCCTTCCGGCAAGAAGTGGCGCTAGCCGTGCTCATCCTGCCGCTGGCGATCTGGCTCGGCGACAACGGCACCGAGCGCGCTGATCGTCGAAGTGCTCAACTCGGCGATCGAGGCGACCGTCGACCGCATCGGCGGCGAGCGCCACGAGCTGGCGGGGCGAGCGAAAGATCTCGGCTCGGCGGCGGTTTTTCTTTCGATCCTGCTGGCCCTCTTGACCTGGGGACTGATCCTCTACCCGCGCTTGCGGTAGCCCCCCGGTGTTTAGCGCTGGTTGTCCTCTTTCGGCGGGTCGGACTCCTTTAGCCCCTCGGCCCCGGTCCAACCACTCGCATCTCCGGTCTCGAAGTCGGTCCGGCTTGGATCTTCGTCACCCTCATCCCAGCCCTCCAAACCGCCAGTCTCAAAATCTCCGTTCTCGGCGTTCAAGGGCTCTCCCGAAGGCGCCTTCACCGGACTCTCCTCGGTCACCTCCTCCGCCGCCACCGAGCCCGCCGGCTCTGGCTTCGGAGCGCATCCTAGAACCAGCGCGGCCAGGCCACCGACCACGATCCAACTACTCAGCTGTCGCATTCGCTTTCCTCTTTCGATCCATAAAATTTTGGCGCGAACCGGCAGCCTAGCGCAATCACGGTAAGACGGTAAAGCTTGGTATAGAGGCGAGCGACGGCACCACGATGCTCTCATGGTGTACAATTGTACGAGTCATGGCACATCGCATCGTAGTGGATACTTCGGTCCTCATCGCTACTCTGACTCACGAGTCAGAGCGCCCTGCCCTACTCCAAGCAACTGAGGGTGCGGATCTTTACGCTCCGGTCTCGGTTGAAGCAGAAATTGGTAACGCCTTCTCAGCCATGTTTCGGCGGCAGAGAATCACTCTCACTGCCGCCCGGAAAGCAGTGTCCGCATTTCACAAGATTGCACTCAAGATGATTCCGTTGGATCTAGAACATGCCCTCGGGCTCAGTGAGCTGCTCGGGATCTACGCCTATGACGCTTACTTCCTCTCGTGCGCACAACAAGCCTCGGCACCGTTGCTCACACTGGACAAGAAACAGATAGTTGCCGCCGAGATGGCCGGCGTCAGAATATTGGAGCTGAACCGATGACGATCTACACATTCTCAGAGGCCCGGCAGAAGCTAGCATCCGTACTCGATGAAGCCGAACGGGTTGGAGCGGTCCGCATCAAGCGCCGAGACGGCAGCGAATTCGAGATCTCCCCAACCAAGCCATCGCGCTCGGCGCTGGATGTCGAAGGTGTCCCCTTGGACCTAACAGCTTCGGAGATCGTTGACGCCGTGCACGAAGCCCGCAGAACCTAGAAACGCGCTGGGGCAGGCCCCAGCGCGTTGATCCAAGAGGTCGCGGCGGTAGGCCCTTACTTGGCCAGTGCCTCGTTGGTCCACCGGCGGAGGATCAACACCGTCAGCACGGCCAGAATCATGCCCGCCACGATGGCGGACATCGACACCCGTCCGAAGAGCTGCTGGGTGCTCATCGAGCCGAAGCTGCCACCGGCGATACCGGCGATCAGGTTGCCCAGCGAGGTGGCCATGAACCAGATGCCCATCATCTGACCCACCAACCGCTCCGGAGCCAGCTTGGTCACCGAAGAAAGACCGACCGGGCTCAAGCACAACTCACCGCAGGTGTGGAAGAAGTAGGTGGCGATCAACCAGCCCATGCCTACCAACTTGGTGTCGCCAGCGGTGTAGGTGGAGGCCCACACCATGACCCCAAAGCCGAGGCCGAGGATGATCAACCCCATGGCGAACTTGGCCGGCATCGAAAGATCTCGTTTACCCAGCCGCTGCCAGAGCATGGCGAAGACCGGTGCCAGAAGGATAATGAACACCGGGTTGACCGACTGCAACCAGGTGGTTGGCACCTTCCAGCCACCGATCGTACGGTCGGTCAGCCGATCGGCGAAGAGGTTCATCGAGGAGGAAGCTTGCTCGAATCCCGACCAGAAGACCGCCGAGGCGACGAACAAGACGGCGATCATCGCCAGCCCCTTCGTTTCGACCGGGGTGAGCTTGCCGAAAATGAACTGGTAGAGAAAGTACAAGGCGGCGATGCCAACGATGGTGAAACCCACCGCCTTGGCAATCTGCTCGCTGGTGGGGCTCAAGACCCCGCGCTGAACCAGAAGATAGAGGGTCAGAATCAAAGCGAGGATGACAACTATCGCGTAGGTGAACAACTTGCTCGACTTCGCTCGCGTCACCGCCGACTCGGCCTTGAGTAGACCGTAGCTACCCAGGTGGTGTTCGGTCAGCTTGTACTGGATCAGCCCGAGCACCATGCCGATACCGGCGAGGCCGAAGCCGTAGTGCCAGTTGACGTTCTGGCCCAACCAACCGCAGAGGAGCGGGCCGAAGAGCGCGCCGAGGTTGATCCCCATGTAGAAAACCGAGAAACCAGCGTCGCGCCGCGCGCCGCCTTCCGGGTAGAGCTCGCCAACGATAGTGCTGATGTTGGGCTTTAGCAGGCCGGTGCCAATGACGATCAGGAGCAGCCCGAGGTAAAAGGTCAACTCGCGCGGTACCGCCATGGTGAAGTGGCCGGCGGCGATAATGATCCCGCCGATGAAGACCGCTTGCCGTTGACCGATCAGCCGATCGGCGATCCAGCCACCCGGCAACGCCAGGAGGTAGACGCCCGCGGTGTAGAGGCCAAGGATCGAACCGGCCTTACCCTCAGAGAAACCAAGTCCGCCGGTCGACACCGCGGCGGTCATGAAGAGGATCAGTAGGGCGCGCAAGCCATAAAAGCTAAAGCGCTCCCACATCTCGGTAAAGAAGAGGGTGGAAAGCCCTCGCGGATGGCCGAACCACTGCTTCCCGCCCACGCTTGTGGCATTCATCGTCTACTTTGCCTCCCTCGCACACCGGGCTCAAGCCCAGCTAGTGTTCACGGTCACGGCCAGGCCCCCCTGGCGGGCACTCGCCTAGAAGTCTTAAGCGGACGACTACTTGCAAGCCCGCTGCCGACCTCCGCGACGCCCCCGGTAGGCCGGGCCTCGTCCCTCTGATCCCAACTAGATTCTTCTACTACCGGCGTAGGATAGGAGATTGGCGGCCGGCCTGCAAGGCTGACCTCTAGTGGCAAACGCCACGTCCTCTCCCGAGGGCACCACCGCCTCCCGCTGAGCACCCCTGCTGGGCTGGCCTGTTTCGCTGGGCTACCGCGCCATCGCACGGGGGAAGGGAAGGGAAATGGTCGGGGCGAGAGGATTCGAACCTCCGGCCTCACGGACCCGAACCGTGCGCTCTACCAGGCTGAGCTACGCCCCGACTCAGAAACAGCACGCTGGCGGAAAGAGTGACCGCTAGGGACTCAATTCGGGCCCACCTTGGCGCGCGATGGGGGAGGATACCTGTCCCGCCGAGCGCGGTCAATCCCCGTTTCCACACTGGGGTAGAATGGCGGCTCACCAATCCGAAGGCCAGCTCATGGAGTGCCTCCCGCTTGTCCTTCTCATCGACTTAGAGACATCCAGAGATAGCTCGCACCTCATCGAGTCAAATTACCACCGCGAACAAGGCTCACGAATCCTTGTGGCGGCGAGGGAACCGAAACCGTGGCTACTGCTTTCCAACTTGAAGTCGGCCAAGATCGCCTGGCTACTCTCACCTTCGACCTGCCGGGCAAGAAGGTCAACATCTTCAACCAAGCGGTGCTCGCGGAGTTCGCCTCCCTGATCCCCGAACTCGCCCAGCGTCGCGACATCGGCTGCCTGATCTTGTTGTCGGGAAAACCGGGCTGCTTTATTGCCGGCGCCGATGTCGAAGAGATTGCCGGAGTCACCGATCCCAACCAAGCGTTGGCTGGGATCCGCGCCGGTCAAGAGCTCTTCTCAGCCTGGGGGCAGCTCCCCTTCCCGACCGTCGCCGCCGTGGATGGTCTGTGCTTGGGCGGCGGTGTTGAGATCGCTTTGGCCTCCACTTTTCGTTTGGTCAGCGACGGCTCCGCCAGCCGCTTCGGTTTGCCAGAGGTCAAGCTCGGTATCGTCCCAGCCTGGGGCGGTTGCACCCGTCTACCGCGGCTCATCGGCCTTCCTAGCGCCCTCGATGTCCTGCTTACCGGCAAGAACATCTACCCCAAAAAGGCGTTGAAGCTCGGTCTGGTCGATGGCCTCATTCCCCAAGCCACCTTCCTGCACCAAGTGCGCGAGTTCGCCAGTGGCCACCTCGATTCGAAGAAGCGGCCGGTCGACCGCACGGATTTCAAGGAACTGCTGCTAGAGAGGAACCCACTCGGCCGCAAACTGGTTTTCGATCAAGCGCGCAAGAGGACGCTGGAACAGAGCGAAGGCCACTATCCAGCACCCCTGCGCATCATTGAAGTGGTACGAATCGGCATCGAAGACGGCATCCAGGCTGGGCTCGAAGCCGAGCAACGAGCCGCCTCCGAACTAGCCGTTGGCGCGGTGAGCAAGAACCTCATCCACGTCTTCCAGCTGATGGAAGGGGTCAAGAAGGCGGAGAATCGACCGCCGGGAACTCCCCACCCGGTCACCCGCGCCGCCGTCCTTGGCGCCGGGGTCATGGGCGGCGGAATCGCCCAACTGATCGCCGACAAGATGGGCATTTCGGTGCGTCTCAAGGATATTGGGACCGAGGCGCTGGCCAGCGGCATGCAACACGCTTCCAGCCTGTTCGCGAGGCAGGTCAAGAAACGGCGACTGCGGCCCGACCAGGCAGCTCGCAAGATGGCCTTGATCCAGCCCACCTTGACCTATGACGGTTTCGATCGCTGCGACTTGCTGATCGAAGCCATCATCGAGAATCTCGGTGTCAAGCAGAAGGTCTTCGCCGAAGTCGAGAAGGAAATGGCACCGGGCGCCGTGCTGGCCTCGAACACCTCGTCGCTGTCGATCGACCTGATTGGCAACGAAGCCGCTAACCGCGGCCAAGTGGTGGGCATGCACTTCTTCAACCCGGTCGACAGAATGCCCTTGGTTGAGGTCATCGCCGGTGAGGCATCCGACCCCGACGCCGTGCGCACGGTCTACGACCTCGCCCTCAAGCTCGGCAAGACACCGGTGGTGGTGCGCGACGCGCCCGGTTTCCTGGTCAACCGACTGCTGATGTTCTACAGCTCGGAGGCACTGTGGCTGCTCGATGAGGGGTATTCGATCGAAGATGTCGACCGGGCAATGAAGGACTGGGGAATGCCGCTGGGTCCGTTGGCACTCACCGACGACGTCGGTATCGATGTCGCGGTCAAGGTAGCCCACATTCTCGGCGAGGCTTTTGGCGACCGCTTGCCCACCCCGGAGTGGCTCGACAAGGCCGGTGAGCCGGGTCGACTGGGGAGCAAGACCGGCCTGGGATTTTACCGCTACGACGGTCGCAAACGCACCGAGCCCGATCGCGAGATCTACCGCATCCTCGGCTTGACACCACGGGTGCAAGATCCCGACCCGGCCCAGATCGCCGAACGGCTGGTCCTGCCGATGGTCAACGAGGCGGCCCGCTGCCTCAGCGAGGGGGTGGTGCGAGACCCCGCCAGCCTTGACCTAGCGATGATCATGGGCACCGGCTTCCCTCCCTTCCGGGGAGGACTCTGTCGCTGGGCCGACGCCCAGGGGCTGAGCCCGCTGGTCGACCTGCTCGAAGAGTTCGCGGAATCGATAGGCCCCCGCTTCCAACCCAGCGAAAGCCTGCGGGCGGCGGCCGAGAGCGGCGGTTTCTACAGCCATCGCTGGCCCGCCATGTAGACAGAGTGCCCAGAGGCCGGCACGGCTCTTGCTATTCAAGGCGCCGGGCATCCTCGAAGCGCCCTCAACCAAGGAGATCGACGCATGAAAAGCCAACTCCACCTCGTATTCCGACTTCTCTCGCGACTCAGCATAGCCGCGTTCGTCTGCTTCCTCCCCCTGTTCGCCGCCTTGCCCGCCAAGGCTCAACCCGCCGTAGCGCCAGAAACCGAATTTACCGGCGAGGTGACGGTCAGCGAAGTTCTGCTCGACATTTTGGTCACCGACAAGCAGGGCAACGTCGTCGTCGGCCTCGAGCCCGGCGACTTCGTGGTCGAGGAAGACGGCAAGCCGGTCGAAGTTTCGGACCTCGTCTTCTACAGCAATCGCAAGTTGCTCGACCCGTCCGCCACCGGAGGCAAGATCAACACCGCCACCCAGCGGCGGTATTTCATTCTCTTTTTCCAACAGCAGCAGCGCAATGACACCAATGGAGCGCGGCTTCTCACCCGGCAAATGGAGGCCGCCCGCGACGCCCGCCTGTGGGTGAAGAAGCAGATCTTGCTCGACGACTGGATCGCCGTGGTGAGCTACGACAACCGACTGATTCTGCATAGCGACTTCAGCAACGACAAGAGCGCACTCACCCGAGCCATCAACTCGGCGGTCACCGGTAAGGACGCCGGCACCCAGTGGCCCTCGCGCGCGCCAGCGACCGGAGAAATCTCGCTGCTCTACTACCTGCCCAAGGGCAACGCGCTGCGCGACGAGACCAAGACCATCTACGATGCGTTGCAGACGCTGGCCCGCGCCGCTGGCAACACCGTCGGGCGCAAGAACTTGGTGATGTTCGCCACCGGCTTCGGCGAGATCAACGATCTGGGCATCTATCGCCCAGACAAGCGCTACTTCGAGCCGACCGTGCAGGCGCTGAACAACAACAACGTCGCCGCCTACACGGTGGAGATGGCCCCCTCCACCATCGAGTACCAGCTCGCCAATGGGCTGCATCAGCTGGCCGACGAGACCGGCGGGCGCTACCAGTTCAACTTCACCCGCTTCCTCACCCCGCTCAAAGAGATCGCCAGCGAGAACAGTGGCTACTACCCTCAAGGCGAGAGCGGCTTCCAGCGGGTGGAAGTCAACGCCCGCAACCAAGAATTCAAAGTCCGCAGCCGCGAAGGCTACAACTACGGTTCTACATCACCTTGATCATCAAGACCGTGACGTTGTCTAGGCCGCCGCGGGCGTTGGCTTCTTGCACCAAGAGCCGGCAGACGCGGTCGAGTGAGCGGCGTTCGGTCACCATCTTCTGGATCTCGGAGTCGTCGAGCATGG
>QIHU01000611.1 GCA_003231035.1 Acidobacteriota bacterium | reverse complement strand
CGCCGATGACCATTTCTCCGCCGCGGTGCTGGCGACCGAAGATGGCGGGCTGGACCTGACGCGATTGCAGCTTGAAGAGGGGGCGACGGTGCGGCGGCTTCTCGCCTTGCACGAGCGCTCGCTCGTGCCCCGTGCGATGCGGCAGGTCACCGATCTTGTTTGGCGTCAACGCGGGGACGAGACGATCGTGACCATTACCGGCGATGGTGCCTTGGAGGCGGGTAGGTACAGCCAGGAGGAGATTCCGGGTGCGCAGTCTCGAGCAGTGATCCGGGTGCGCGGAATTCGCGGTGACTTTCCCCAACCAACCTCGCAAGTGAACACTCCCCAGCTTTCGGTCATCCGTCTGGAGTACTCCCGTGCAGGCCAGCGCGAGCTTCGGGTGGTGTTGGATCTACCGCATGCGGATGTCGAAGTGAGCGCCATCGAACTCACCGGGGCCGGCCTAGAGATTCACCTCTCCGTCCAGTAGGCCTGCGCGGTGGCCCCTCCAAATTTCTTCGAGGTAGAGACATGAAGTTCCGAGCCCTTCCCCTCTTCGCGGTCGTTCTGGCGTTCTTGTCCTCGCCCCCTTCCTCTGCGCGGCAGCCGACACTGAGGCTAGATCTAGTGGCCGGCGGCTTGAGTTCACCGATCGCCATTGTGGATGCTGGTGACGGCAGCGGCCGGCTCTTCGTCATCGAGCAAGGGGATGAACTGGTGCCTAACGAAAAGACAGGGCGGATTCGCATCATCGAAGACGGCACTCTCCTGGCCACACCGTTCCTCACCATCGCCGGCTTGGCCAACGGTAACGAGCAAGGATTCCTAGGGTTGGCCTTCCATCCTTCCTATTCGGCCAACGGTTTTTTCTACGTCAACTACACCCGGGGCAATGGCGACACCATCGTTTCGCGTTTCGAAGTCTCGGCAGGCAACGCCAACCTCGCGGACGCCAATTCCGAGATGGTGATGATGACTATCGACCAACCGTTCAGTAACCACAACGGCGGCCACCTCCTGTTTGGCCCGGACGGCTACCTCTATATCTCGTCCGGCGACGGTGGCAGTGCCAACGATCCCGGGAACCGGGCGCAGAATCTGAGTCTGCGGCTCGGCAAGCTCCTGCGCATCGACGTCGATGGTGCCTTGCCTTTCGCCATTCCTGGCGACAATCCATTTGTCGGCACGGCCGGCGCCCTCGGTGAGATTTGGTCCTACGGCTTGCGCAACCCTTGGCGCTTTAGTTTCGATCGTCTGACCGGCGACCTCCTGATCGGCGACGTCGGCCAGGTCGCGCGCGAAGAGATCGACTTTCAGCCGGCCGCCAGCGGCGGTGGAGAAAACTGGGGGTGGCGGTGCTACGAAGGAGATAACCCTTTTAACACCACGGGTTGTGGTCCCATCGGCGACTACGAGTTTCCCATCCTCTCCTACACCCACGGCGGCGGTCGCTGCTCGGTCACCGGTGGGTATCGCTACCGCGGTCCCTGGTCCTCGCTGGATGGTTACTACGTCTATGGCGACTTCTGTACCGGCCAGATCTGGGGTGCGACGAGTGCCGACAATCTCACCTGGAACAACGTCGAGCTGCTCAACACCTCGCTGTTGATCACCAGCTTCGGCGAAGATTCGATGGGAAGCCTCTATGTCGCCGACCGGAGCGGATCGATCTACCGGGTGATCGGATTCCAAGAGGTGCTGTCGGATGGCTTCGAGAGTGGCGACTGCACCGGTTGGCCGGTCGTGGTCGGTGGCTGCTAACTAGTAGCTGCTAGCTCTTCCTTCACCGGGGAGATTCGTTCGGAGGGGCGAATTTGGCTAGCTGAGGTGCGCCCAATCGCCGATCTAGGGAAAAATGTGAAAAATTCCTATTGGATTCGGCTCTCTTCCGCGCTGTAAGAAGCGGAAGCCGTCATTTCTATTTTCCCTTTACGGTTGCGGCTATCAAAACAGGCCGCGGACCAGGAGGATCACCGATGCATTGTTTGAAAACTGGGTTGGTCGATGGACGTCTCTCTCTCTCGTCGCTGGCGCGGCGAGTCGCTCTTTGGATTTGCTTCGCTCCCCTCATCGCGGCGCTCCCCGCGGTCGCCGGAATGCCGGCACGCGATGGGGTCACCTATTCGCTGGTCAACCCGCCGGGGGCCAAAGCGGTGCCGCTGCCGCACAAGATGGACGAACTCGTGATCATCGATGCCCCGACGCTGTGGGCAAACTGTGTTGAGGAGTGGCCGGAGGTACCGGATGACCTCCCTGAGTGGACGCTGCTTTGTGATCAGGTGGTCGGCGGCGCCGATCATCAGGTTGCGGCGACCAGCGGAAGGTTGAAGACAGAGGCGACCCTGGTGGTCGGTTCTGTTCCCTTTGGGTCGGTTCCGGTGGCGGCCTGGCTCTATTGGTCCCTGCTGCGAGATCCGGCGGGATCCCTCGGCGAGACCTTGGTCTTCGATGGCGTCGAGCTGCACGGTGAGCTGGTCGGAGTGGCCCAGCAGCCCTGTTGGGATATCTCCACGGAGGTCGCTGGCTACCGTGCTTCGGTCATCGATCAGCTAGTCCCGGGAATCAATGGGGAGTACACCCTTAGCGGGATTCCGATTGCCGAGGGGGTGACGCCGGGAATCAATCCTTGGGATCCCGAGGGCGACGTGCCGCCCTATTTTGAAGGCGCCGCCATTGTGGTGGTCTACCTCAACGCCAGTGTTCCTTGGCACTCGATGGTTGCGGTCCACGAAAAGGTTCTTTCGTTGCGCGAAGAGCTGACCATCCGCCACCCGTTGTCGATGGCGGTGCCGCGGCCCACCGATCACCTGATGCGTTTCTCGCGGATCGCCGCGGACGGGCAGACCTCGCGGGGCGCGGAGGCTACGGTGGCGTTGAACACCTGGTTGGGACCGATGGCCGAGGTGCTGATTCGAGGCTCGGAGTCGGAGTACGATCGCGGCTCGGATTTTAGTGGCGGAAGAAGCAACCGAGAGCTGATGGACGCGGAATCGAGCCAGGTGCCGATGGGCGAGGTGCTGGTGGATCTGGTGGGCAAGAGCCAATACACCGTTCGCTACGACCTCGACCTGGACTTTCTTGCCCCACCTTGTGCGGCGGTTCCTCCTTCGGCCATTGTCCCAGAAGGTCTCAAGGCGGTGGGCGAGCCGCTGCTGCCGGTGGATGTCCTAGTCGACTGCATCACCGTTCTTGCCCACGTCATCACCGTTCGCTGAACGGGCCTCAAGAGCCGCGAGAACGGGCCGCCAACGCGGTCTCAAATGGCGGGCGGTTGCTCTACCGATCTCGGTAGGCCGCCGCCCTGCCGGCAGCTCCCCGGTCGAGGAAGGCGCTGACG
Organism: Acidobacteriota bacterium; assembly: GCA_003231035.1. Classification (GTDB taxonomy): domain Bacteria; phylum Acidobacteriota; class Thermoanaerobaculia; order Multivoradales; family SZUA-115; genus SZUA-115. The sequence continues at coordinate 3,994 of QIHU01000611.1, read as the reverse complement.
GCGCGAGCCCGGGCCTCTTCGGTGTCAGGGTGGTTCGCACCGCGAATCTGGGTCAACCGATCGATGCTACGCGCGATCAAGAGGTCGCCCTCCTGGAGCTTTCCTCGGGCCACCAAGCTGGCGCCGAGCACGTTGCGGGCGTTGGCCAGCAGGGGGTCGTCTTCAGTGGTGCTGGCTTCGAGGATCGCCACCGCTTCCTTAGCTATCGCCTCGGCTTCCTCGGCCTCACCGTGGCGCGCTAGGTGGTCGGCCAGGAGGGTGAGTGCCTTGCCGAGCCTCGGTTGGCTGGCTTCGCCTTGGCGGCGCAACTTCACGGCCTTGCGCAGGAGCTCCTCAGCCTCCTCGGTGAAGCCGGTACGGCTAAGAACGCGGGCCAAGGAGATGGAGAAGTAGACGGTCGCCAAGTGGTCGTCGCCCACCAGTTTATGGATGACCTCCAGCGCCTCGCGCAGCGGAGGTACCGCCGCCTCGAAGTCGCCACTAGACCGGTGGCTAGCGCCGAGCCCTGCCAGGGCGAGCGCGTGATTGTAGCTTCCCTGGCGTTCGACGCCTTCGACTTCAACAGCTTGGGCGTAGAGGTCCCGAGCTTGTACCGAATCGCCGGTGTCGTAGTGCAGGGTGGCGGTGTTGATCAGACTATTAACGACGTCTGGGCTGGTAGGCATGAGTGCCCTGCGCAGTTGTAGAGCCTGCATCAGCGATTCGGCGGCCTCGTCGAAACGGCCTAGTCCTTGAAGGGCTAGGCCCAAGTTGTTCTGAAGGCTGGCGTAGTCGGGGTGACGGCGGTCCGGCTTCTTGCTCCACAGAGCCTCGGCCTCGCGAAAGAGGGGGATCGCCTCCTCATAGTGGCGTAGCTTGTAGTGGACGGATGCCAGGTTGTTGATGCTCTCCAAGAGGTCTGGGTGATCGGGCTCGAGGAGCTGGCGGCGAATGGAGAGAGCGAGTCCGTGATGTTCAGCCGATGCTTGCAAGTCGGGCTTGTTGAGCAGCAGATTTCCCAGAAGGCTGAGGTCGGCCGCGATGGCCGTGCTGGGTTCCGCGTTGGATAACTCCCGGTCGATGGCGAGGGCCTCGCGCAGATATCCTTCCCCCTCTTCGCTTCGGTTCTGGAGGCCGAGGACGTTTCCCAGATTTCCCAGAGCGACCGCGATCCATTGTCGCTGGTCTCCTGAGGCTTCGCGATACAGTTCCAGCGCCTCTCGAAAGTAGCGTTCGGCTTCCTCCCAACGACCCTGCGCTCGCAGTGCGATTCCGAGGTCATTGGTAACATCCGCGATGCGCGTGAGTTCCTGGTTACTGCCACTTCTGTATAATTTCAACGCCTTCCGGTGCAGCGTTTCCGCCCGCGCGAAGTCTCCCAGCTTGCGGTACGACGCGCCCAAGCGGTGGTATGCCTTCGACAGGCTTGGATCCTCTTCGCCAACCACGGCGCCGCGGGTGGCGATCGCCTTCTCGATCAGCACTCTGGCCTCCTCCGCAAGGCCTAGACTCAAGTAGGAGTCGACCAACTGCACTTGCAGGTCCGCCTGCAGGAGCGGCTGCTGGGAGAACCGCCGTTCAATCTGCTTGGCCGAGAAATCGAGTTGCTCGCGATGGGTGATCTGCGCGCCGCCCTGGAGGCTGGGGTTGGCGGACTGGATGATCTCGATCAGGAGATCGCGGACCTCTTGGGTTCGTACCTGCTCGACCCGCGCCAGGTTCGAACGTTGGACGAGAATCAGGCTAAACACGCTGGTGAGCAGGAAGAAGGCAGCGGTCACCGCGACCGCCACCCAGTTGCGGCGTAGGAACTTGGTGGCGCGGTAGGAGAAGGTGGGGGGGTGGGCGTCGATCGGCAAACCATCGAGGTGGTGGCGCACATCCTGGGCCAGCTTGTCGACGGAAGGGTAGCGGTTGGACCGATCCTTGCGCAGCGCCGTCAGAACGATGGTGTCGAGATCGCCGACCAGGCTCCGGCGCAGCGCTTCCGGCCTCATGCCGCGCTCCTGGGCGATCACTTGGGGCGACTTCTTGGGTTTGGTCTTCTCCGCCGCGCTGGCCGATCGCCGGGTGATGAGAGTGGAGCTCGGTGCCGGGGCGGGATCTTCGAGAACACGCCGTTCGGCTTCTCGCCGGGTGACGTCGCTGAGACGGAAGGGCCGCCGGCCGGCGATCAACTCGAAGAGCAAGACGCCGAGCGAGTAGACGTCGCTCGCCGTGGTCACCATCTCGCCTCGAATCTGTTCGGGACTGGCGTAGCTCGGGGTCAGCGCTCGCTCCAGAGTTAGCGTGGCCTCGCTGAGGGGGCCGCCGTCCTCGGGGCTGAGTAGCTTGGCGATGCCGAAGTCGAGGAGCTTGACCGTGCCGTCCGCGGTCACCAGGATGTTGCTCGGCTTGAGGTCGCGGTGGACCACCAGGTTTTGGTGGGCGGAGGAGACGGCGGTGCAGACGGTGATGAAGAGGTCCAGCCGCTCGCGCAAGGACAGTTTGAGCCGGTCGCAGTAGCGGTCGATCGGCTCGCCTTCGATGTACTCCATCACCAGGTAGGGCAAGCCGGTGTCGGTGGTTCCACCGTCGAGCAGACGGGCGATATTGGGGTGTTGCAGCCCGGCGAGGATCTGCCGCTCCCGGCGGAACCGTTCCACCGTCAGCGGCGACCCCATCCCGGTGTGAATTACCTTGATGGCGACGATCTGGTCATACTCGCTGTCGGCGCGCGCCGCGCGGTAGACGGCGCCCATGCCGCCGCTACCGGTGCGCTCAATCAGTCGATAAGGACCGATCGTCTGGCCGCCCTCCTGGGCGGAGTCTTCGACCAGTTCGATGCCACTGAGCAGGGCCTCTTCGAGGAACTCACCGGCCTCGCGGTCGGAGCTGAGAAGCCGTTCGACGGTTTGGCGCAGCTCGTCGTCGTCACCACAGCTATCGTCGAGGAAGGGCTCTTGCCGCGTGGCTGACAGTTCGATGGCCGCCTTGAAGATCTCTTCGATCCGCCGCCAGCGCTCGGTGGCCATCACTCGGCCCGTTCGCTTCGTTTCATTTGATTGAACAGCCAGGCGCGGGCTAGCCGGGCGTCGGCGATCACCGTCGCCGTGGAGACTTCCAGGAAACTGGCGGTTTCTTCGATGGTCAGGCCGCCGAAGTAGCGCAGCTCGATGATCTTGTTCTTGCGCTGATCGATTTTCTCCAGCGCCATGAGAGCGTCGTCGAGTTCCAAAACGTCGGTCGCCTTGCGTTCGGCCACCTCGCCGATCACTTCGAGATGGACCTTGACCGCTCGACCGCCCCGTTTTGCCGCCTGAACCCGCCGCGCGTGATCGACCAATACCCGTCGCATCACCTGCGCGGCGACGGCGTAGAAGTGAACCCGGTCTCGCCACCGCGGGTGAGTCTTGTCGACCAGTCGAAGATAGGCCTCGTGGACCAGGTCGGTGGGCTCGAACGAGTGCGTTGGCCAGCTTGCGCAGCTCCGCGTAGACCAGTGGCATCAACCGGTCGAGGGCGGCGGCATCGCCGTCTCGCCACTCGATCAGTAGGACGGTCAGCTCACTCTGTCGGGCTGCCTCTTCTTTGGTCGACCCCATCTCCATCGGACCTTCCTCTGTGAATCATATAAGGAGGAAGAATAGCAGGTCGATCGGTGTCAGTAGCAGTCCGTGGCGAAAGTCGTCCGTCGGCGAGAACGAGGGATCTGGCCGTGAATCAAGGAGAAAAACCGGAGGCGAACCCGAGGTTGGTCGAGGATTTGACGACGCCGAGTCACCACGAAATCACCGGTGGTCTAGACGGAGGCAACGGCTACGAGGAGGCTGAGGAGTAGGCGCGCAGGCCGCGCTTCCAGCCCCACAGCGCCAGGGCGAAGAGGCCGCCGGCAACGGCGATGGAGTGGAGGAAGCGGCTGACGCTGAGACCCTCGAAGAAGACCGCCGCCGGCACCGAAGCCATGAAGGCAAAGGGGAGCACGGTGAGCAGGGCGTGGCGCAACCAGGTTCCGAAGATTTGCACCGGCCGTTCG
>QIHU01000612.1 GCA_003231035.1 Acidobacteriota bacterium | reverse complement strand
CTTCGTTTCCTGCCCAACACCGGCACCATCGGCAGCATGATCAAATTCCTGTTCATCTTTGTCTTCTCAGCTCCCTACGAGTCCTTTATTCCAGCCCAAGGGATCGACCAGGATCTTTTCTTTCCCGGCGACAAGACCAACCCCCTCAATGCAGCGTTAATCACCTTCAGGTCGAGCGTTGAAGAAGTGCTGCGCAAGACCGACCCGGCAGATCCACAGATCCATCAGTGGCCGCGCAGTGTCGAGACCTGAGCCGGCTGCCGGTTTCGTTTCATCGTTGCAAGTGTGATGGCGATGGCCGCGGCACCCGCGTCACGCGCTGCCTGGCCCAAGGCGAAGCGCGAGCCTGCGTCTTGACCGACTTCAGCGAGTCGACCTCTTGATTATCGACGAGCTTGGTTTCGTGCCCTTTGACCGAGCCGGCGACGAGAAGCTCACCACCGCGCTGCTGGACCGCCTCAGCCACCACGCCCACATCCTCACGCCCAAGGGCTCCTCCTACCCGGCGCCGTGGGCACAAGGGGGTCTCGGCGTTGACCGGAAAAGGGCCCCCAATCGGCCGAGGTGTGCCATCACTGTGCCTCTCCGTCGCTTCACCACCGCCACGATCCGCAAGGATCATGGGCAGCATGAAGACATCGCTACTCTTATTTGCGCCACCGTGGGTCGCCTGCCTCATCCCGCTCGCACGGCGAGGGTGTCAGAGGAACACGGCGCTACACCCTTGTTGCGGTTGCCCATGAAGAGAACCATGATCGCGGGCGGGGTGTTCGCCGCTGTTCTTGTCATCCTCGCCCTCGCCCTCGCCCTCGCTCTCGCCCGCGACCGTAGCCACCGAGCACCCGAGCAGGACGTCGACTCCGCCACGGCAACCTCGCCCGCGATCATCCCCCCGACCGCGGAGGCGACTGAGGCTCACCAGGGCTTCCTCTACGGCCGCATCACCACTATTGGCGGCGCCGTCTACTCGGGACGGCTGCGCTGGGGGGGCGAGGAGGAGGCGTTTTGGGGCGACTACTTCAACGGCCTCAAGGCTGAGAACCCCTGGGTCGCCCACGTGCCGCCCGAGCAGCTCATGGAACGCCGCCCGCTCAAGATCTTCGGGGTCGAGGTCGCCCAGCGGGAGCGCCAGATCGACCTCGACCGGCCTTTCATGGCGCGCTTCGGCGACATCGCGCGCATCGAGGCGGAGGGCCGCGATCTGCGGGTGACTCTCAAGAGCGGGACCCTATTCCACCTAAACCGCTTCGCCGCCGACGACTTCGCCGACGGCGTGCGAGTATGGGACGGCAGGAGCGGTGGCGTGGACCTCAACGAGCGGCGCATACGCATCCTCGAGCATCTCCCCACTGACCGACTAGGCGCCGTCCCCGGCCGGCTGCACGGTACGGTGCGCACGCGGCAGAGCGACTTCACCGGCTTCGTGCAGTGGGACCGGGAGAAGTGCGTCGGTACGGACGAACTCGACGGTCACACCGCCGACGGTGAGCTCAGCCTGCGTTTCGACACCATTCGCTCCATCGCGCGCAAGTCGCGCGACAGCTCCCTGGTGACGCTACTCGACGGCCGCGAGATCGTGCTCTCCGGCAACCGCGAAGTCGGCCACGGCAATCGCGGGATCTACGTCGACGACCAGCGCTACGGCCGGGTGCTGGTCTCGTGGGACGCCTTCGAGCGCCTCGACTTCAGCCCCGGCGGCAGCGGCCCCGCCTACGACGATTTCCCACCGGGGCGCCCGCTGGCGGGCAACGTGACCACCCGCGCCGGCCGCCGCCTCGCCGGCCGGCTGATCTACGACCTCGACGAGAGCGAGACCACCGAGACGCTCGACGCCCCATCCCAGGGCGTGGACTACACCATCCCCTTCGGCCTGATCGCCTCGATCGTGCTCCCCGGCCGCGAAGAACGCGGCGTCCAGCGGGCCCGGGTGACCCTCCATAGCGGCGAGGAGCTGCGGCTCGAAAGCCACGGCGACCTCGGCGAGCGGAATGCCGGCATGCTGATCTTCGTCGACGGCGGTGAGCCCCCCGTGTACGTGCCCTGGACCGACGTCCAGCAGGTCGAACTCGACCGCCCGGCGGCAATGTATCCGCCGCTCGGCGGGCGCGACACCACCAGCCCCCCCAAGAGTTGACTGCGATCCGCCGAAACACAAACGCACAAGCGAGGAAGCAGTGGCAGAGTATTTCTTGGGTGAACTCGACCTCTGGATGACCGTCTAACCGGCCGATGCCCTCGGACAATGTCGGCGGCGATCTGAGCGGGCTGCGCGCTGCCCACAGCCCGAGGAGAGATCTCCATGTCGAGGAGGGGTTGACAGCGGGACATCTCTCACTTACGATTGCACCATGACGCAAACGTGCAAATCAAACCAGCCATCCCGTGCTCGCTGCTGCGCCGTGGCGGAAGCGACCCTAGACAGCGGACTGTTCCGCGCCCTCTGCGACTCGACCCGCATCTGCGTTTTGATGCGCCTGGCCGAGATTGGACGACCGGCAACGGTCACCGAGGTGGCGCGCTGCTGCCCGGTGGACCTCTCGGTCGTGTCTCGCCACCTGAAGCACCTCGCCGGTGCCGGCGTGGTCACGGCCGAGCGACACGGCAAAGAGAAGCGCTATCAAGTGCTGTATGCGGCGCTCTCCTGCGCCCTTCGCGAAATGGCGGACGCTATCGATGGCTGCTGCCCTCCGGGTTGTTGCCCGGATTCACTCAATACGGAGACTTCAAAACCATGAACACCCATGACACGATCAGAGAAACCGTTTCCTCTTCCTACTCCCAGGCCGTCCAGCAATCCGGCGGCGGTTGCCGCGGCGCTACGCCGGCTGTCGGGATCCTCGAGAACACCAAGGGAATCGCCGTCCAGATGGCAGGCTACTCCGAAACCGAACTCACCGACCTCCCCCAGGACGCCCGCGTCAACTCATTCGGCTGTGGCAACCCCGTGGCCTTTTCCAACGTGAAAAAGGGTGACGTGGTCCTCGACCTTGGCTCCGGCGCGGGCATCGACCTGCTGCTCGCGGCGCGCAAGGTTGGCCCCACCGGCCGGGTGATCGGCGTCGATATGACCGACGCCATGGTCGAGCACGCTCGCAAGAACGTCGCCGAGGCTGGGCTCGACAATGTCGTGGTCAAGAAAGGGCTCATCGAGGACCTCCCGGTCGAGGACGGCTCCGTGGACTGGGTGATCTCGAACTGCGTGATCAATCTCTCGCCCGAAAAGGAGCGCGTCTTCGCCGAAATCGCACGGGTTCTGAAGCCCGGTGGCCGGATGGTGGTCTCCGACATCGTGGTCGAGGAGCTACCGGCCTGGGCCAAAGAGAGCGCCGAACTCTACTGCTCCTGCGTCTCCGGGGCAATCCCGGAGAGCGACTACCTCGCCGGCCTCAAAGCCGCCGGCCTGGTCGACGTCAAGGTCACCGACCGCTTGATCTACGACGCCAACCAGGTCACCGACCTGGTGCGCTCGGAGGTCGAGGGCGCGGCTTCGGCGGCCACCGCCTCAGGCGGATGCTGCGGCTCCGACCTCAAAGGGCTGATCGCACGCGCCGGCACCGAGCTTCAAGGCAAAGTCTGGAGCGCTCGGGTGGTGGCCCACAAGCCGGCCTGAGCCGCTGGGACAGGAGCACTAGTTACCGGCAGAGCAAAAAAACACTTACCCCTCGGACAACTCTAGCGGTATTCTCCAGCGAAAGAAAAGTGGTTTGAATCCCGCCCGTTCCTTGCTCAACTCAGGAGGTCCCATGGTGTACTCGAAACGATCTCAGCTCATCCTGCTCGCCGCGATTCTCGTCATCTTCGCAGGCCCCGCTTCGGCCGAGATCTGCCAACGCTTTGGCCCGCAGACGCCGCGGGATATTGACCGCAAGGCTGGAGAGAATACCGTGGTTTTCTCAATGGCGCCCGACTATCGGATGATGAACCTCTGCGATATCCACTTTCACAAGCAGGCCGAGCACAAGGCCGAGGACTTCTCTCTATCTGGAGGCAACAGCCGCTACGGCGGGTTCCGTTGCAACGCCACGGCTGGCCTGACCCAGCAGGAGCTAAAGCCCTTGCTGGAGAACCAGTGCTCGAACGTTGCCGCCGGAGATACCGCCGAGGTGCACTGGGTCTATACCTCCTGCGATGTTGATCCCGGCCCGACGCTGAACTCCTGCTTCTCCAAAGCCTGCCCCAACCCGAATCTCCGGGTGGAAGCGCAAGTCTTCCTTCTAGTCAACGATGGGGCGGCCGCGGACTTCGCCGACTTTGACTACGAGGGAGAAGTTAACGGCTACCACCAAGCCAAAGCGCTTCCCTCCGGCACCGGCAAGCCAGTCCAATTCCTAGGATCGACCACGGGACCGGACTTCTCCGCCGAGACCTGCTCACCCTTCCAGGTTTCGTGGAGTGTCCGGCCTCAGTGCATCGAGCTTGACGTCGAGAGCTTAAGCGACTGGTGCGCCGACAACCTCTTCGACGAGCACGGAGCCCACGGCGTGCGCCCGCTGGTGGAAGATCTGGAACTGTTGTCCGAGATCAAATAGGAATGCGCGCCCTCCCGCGGCGCCGCGACGGGAGCGCGCCCTTGTGGTCACTGCTTCTCGAGAAGTGCCACCCGAACCGCAAACCGGTACCTAATTAGCAGCGCCACCTCTTCGACCAGGTTCAGCGACGACGCTTCCAAACATCCGTTTGCCGGGCATCATGAACCACTGCGAGAACGGTGAGCGCGTCCAACCGTTGATCGTACGTGTAGTACACGCCATACGGAAAACGGTGGATCGGCGCTCTTCTGAGGTCACGGTGTACCACGGCGTACAGGAGAGGATGCTCCTCGACCACGACGCAGAGTTGCCTTAAGACCAACCCGAAACGCAGCCCCCAAGCGAGCTTGCCGCTCGTACCAACCCGCTGCCCGAATCGCTTCCGCACGGGCTTTACCGCGAATCTGTAGCGTCATCGTGCTGTGGCGATGGTGCGCTTCATAGCCTCGTCGGTTTCTTCGACAGAGTAATGGTCGCCTGGATTGCGGCGTGCGTCTTCAAGTCGCTCGTCGAGCCATGCGCGGATCTCGGATGTCACCGTAAAGTCGTCTGGAGGTGATGCATTGTCCCAGAGGGCCGGCGCCAGCTCCAACTGCTCCGCCACGGGCAATTCCAGTGCTTGCTGGGTCAGTTCAGCCTTGGTCATCATCCCAAGTGCAGACCAGCTTCAGGGGATTGCAACCTGTAGGACGTTAGAACTGGCGGAGAGGGAGGTTCATTGTCCGCACCAGCCGCACAATGACCGGCACCTAGTCAGAACAGTCTGCACCTAGTCAGCGCCTTGCGACCCAAGAGATAAATGAGACTGGTATGCTCATCTCGTGTCGCCAACCGTGTTACGCAGTGGACCTTACCGACTGTTCTTCTTCAGCAACGAAGGCCACGAACCGCCCCATATCCACGCACAGCACGACCGAAAGCTGGCCAAGTTCTGGCTCGACCCCGTTCGACTGGCTGCTTCGACCGACTTCGGGGCCCACGAACTCAATCGACTACGCCGAGTTGTCGAAGAGAACGAACCCTTACTTTTGGAGGCGTGGAATGACTCCTTCAGTAGCTGAGAAACTCGCACTAGCGCGCCAGGTCGAGATCACCGATGACGAACTACGGATCGATCTCGATGATGGGAGGAGACTTGCCGTGCCCCTGGCCTGGTTTCCTCGTCTCCTCGCTGCTTCGGCCAAGGCCCGCGCAAAGTGGGAGCTACTTGGAAATGGAGAAGGTATTCACTGGCCCGATGCTGACGAGGATCTCAGCGTCAGCGGTTTACTAGCTGGTATCCGACCGGCCTAGGCTCAAACTGGCCACTCTGCTTGAATCTCGGTGCACAATGACCGGCACCTAATCAGGTCAGCTAGGATCTCAGAGTCGGCGAGCGTTTCAAGACCCTCTTCGTGAAGGTGGACGGCCTCGTGCCCCCATTCGCGAAGAGTCGCCGCTGCCCGCGGGGAGATCCCCATGTCGAGGAGGAACTTCACGCTGCCGGAATCGGCTCGAGAGGAAGAACGTTCTCCTCCGCCAGCCACGCGGCATATCTCAAAGTCTGCTGAATGTCCTCAGCCTCGAGGTAGGGATACTCATCGACGATCTCCGCACTCGTCATCCCATTCGCAACCAAGTTGAGCACCAACGAGGCTGTCACGCGCATGCCCCGTATACAGGCACGCCCCCCCATGATTTGTGGATCAAAGGTGATGCGCTGGAAGCCGTGCATGGGGTAGTTCCTCCTCGGTCGAGTCGCAAACGCCCCTATTCCACCGGGAAGAGCACAAGCTCTTTGAATTCAACTGGCGGAGAGGGAGGGATTCGAACCCTCGGTCCAGGTCACCCCGGACAACTGCTTAGCAGGCAGCCCTGTTCGACCACTCCAGCACCTCTCCGCGTGTGGCCGTGCGGCTCCCCAGGGGGAGTCGCGGCGGGACTCTGGATTGTAGTGGCCGGCGAGGGCGGAGTCAAAGGTTGAAGGGAGTTGGCACGATGACGGAAGCCGGCTATGCTCGCCGCGATCTTTTCTTTCCTATTCGTTCCAGCCATCAAGTCCCAACTCTGGAGAGTTTTGAAGATGAATTCGGCCGCGGCTTCAAGTCCTGACCAACTCGCCATCAACACCATCCGTTTTCTCGCCGTCGACATGGTCGAAGCGGCGAATTCCGGCCATCCCGGCGCGCCCATGGGGCAAGCTCCCTTGGCCTATCTGTTGTGGTCAAAGTACTTGCGGGTAGCACCTTCGCGGCCCGAGTGGCCCAACCGGGACCGTTTCGTGCTCTCCTGCGGCCATGCTTCGGCGCTGCTCTATTCGTTGCTCCATCTTTCGGGATACGACCTACCGCTCGATGAGCTGAAGAACTTCCGCCAGCTGGGTTCGAA
>QIHU01000196.1 GCA_003231035.1 Acidobacteriota bacterium | reverse complement strand
CAGCCCACATCCTGCAGATCGATGACCAGGACTTCGAGGCCGGCAAAGGCCCCGGGAGCGGGGCGCAAGGACTCGGCCGAATCTCCGTAGAGCGAGACAATCGGCGCCCCGGTCAAAGGATCGATACCCGCCGCCGCCACCACCATGTCTTGCTCCACGCCGTAGAAGCCGTGCTCCGGCCCAAAGAGGGCGGCGGGTGGCCCTGCCTTGCTGGCCGCCAGTGCCAAATGGGCCGGTACCAACTCGCTGGTGACCGAGGCCGAATGGGCCAACAGGCCGTAGGGCCGGCCCTCCAGCTCAGCGGCCCTTTCCACGAGACGGTCCAGGCCAACTTCTATCGTCATCGCCCCTCCTCCTGGCACGGGACCGGCTCCGCTGCCAGCTCACCGCGCCGATAGTCCCCTCTTTGTCCACCACTCTTGGCCTCCAGCCTAAGATCGGTCACCACCGCTCCGCGCTCCACCGCCTTGACCATGTCGTAGAGGGCGAGGGCGGCGGTGGAACAGGCCATCAGCGCCTCCATCTCGGCACCGGTGCGCGCCACGGTGACCACCCGGCTACGAATCTCCACTCCGTCCGCCACCGGTGTGATCTCGACATCGACCTGGTCGATGGGCAGTGGATGGGCCAGCGGGATCAACTCGCTGGTCCTCTTGGCCGCCTGAATTCCAGCCAAACGAGCCACCGCGTAGCCGTCCCCCTTGGGCAAGGAGCTGAGGCGTTGCGTGGTCGAGCGTGCGAGAAGCACGCGGCAGGACGCCTCGGCGACGCGACGCGTAATCGGCTTGCCGGAGACGTCGACCATCCTGGCTTGGCCCTCCGCGTCGAGGTGACTAAATTCTTGCGAGGTCATGCGGTTCGCTCCTTGTCGAGAGGCCACAACGGCCGCGCTAGCAGCCCGTTAGAGGCCGCTATGCTAGCATCCGCGCCGCCTCCAATGGCTTGCGAAATTGCACCTTTTACCACCCTGGCACACCCCCGGAGAACCCAGAAACCAGATGTCGCAGCAGCCTCCGCCGAGGGCGGTCCCAGCGATCTTCAACGAAGGCGAGCGCAGGGGGGCACCCTCGGTCGCTATCGTTATACCCTGCCTCAACGAAGAGGAGGTGGTGCGCTCGTCGCTCCCCTGGGCACTCGGCCATGGCACCGCAGTGATCATCAGCGATGGTGGCAGCGACGACGGCACCGTGGAAGTCGCCCGCCAGCTCGGTGCGCGGGTGGTCGTTGGACCACCAGGGCGGGGCCAACAGCTCAACCTCGGCGCGGCGGCCACCGACGCCGACATCCTCCTCTTTCTGCACGCCGACACCCGCTTGCCGGCGGACGCCATCGCCGTCATCCGCCAAGCGATATCCGACGGAGCCGACGGCGGCGCCTTCCAGGTCCAATTCGACGACCCCCGCATGACCATGCGGCTGGGCGCCAAGTTGATCAATCTGCGCACCCGCTGGACCCGGATCCCGCTGGGTGACCAAGGTCAGTTCGTAACCCGTTCCGCGTTCAACCGCCTGCGCGGCTTTCGCGACTGGCCGATCCTCGAAGATCTCGACTTTGCCCGCCGGCTCAACCGCTACGGCAAGCTGACCATCGTCGCGCGCAAGGTCATCACCGGCGCCCGAAGGTTCAACCAGCGAGGCGTGTTTCGCACCATCGCCACCAACTGGCTGATCTGGGGTCTCTTCTTCCTCGGCGTCTCGCCTGACCGCTTAGCTAAACTCTATCGCCCGGTGCGCTAGGGTAAGGGCGCGATGAATCGCGCCCTTACTCCACCGCACGGGGGCCGCCGCGGCGTTGTAGAACATGGACAGTGAAGCCGTCGTGATCGCCTCCCGGCAAAAGGCGCCAAAGTCCCGGAGCGCGCACACTGCCCAACAGCGCAGGGGCGAGGTGCTCTTCCAAGGGCATGGGGACAAACTCGCCATGCTCCGCGAGGAAGCGCTCTATCACCCTTTCGTTTTCCTCCTCTTCGAGCGAACAGGTGATCGCCACCAAGAGCCCCTCGGGAGCCACCAAGGGTGCGGTGCCCTTGAGCAGGCGTAGCCCCGAACGGGCTAGACGGTCTATCTCTTCGGCGCTGATTCGCCATTTGAGCTCCGGGTTCTTGCGCAAGGTGCCGGTGCCGGCGCAGGGAAGGTCGACCACCACCCGGTCGAAGGGGCCGCGCAAACCCGGTGAGCCGGCATCGCTGATCACCACCCTCGGCGACCGGCCTAGACGGGCGCAGTTCTCGCGCAGCCTACCAAGGCGGGCCAGCGAAGCGTCCGCGGCGACGATCTCGATGCCCGCTTCGTAGGCCATCAAGGCAAAACTCTTTCCCCCGGGGGCCGCGGCCGCGTCCAAGATCCGTTCTCCCGGTCGCGGCGGCGGAATCAGCGCCGCCACCTGACTCGCTTCATCTTGCACATAGCAATCACCGGCGGCAAAACTGCCGCTGGCCAGAGGACTGCCTTGACGCACGATCAGCCCCAACGGCGAAAGCACCGAGGGCTCAACCTCCAAACCTTCGTCGATCAAGGCCTCGGCGAGAAGCTCGCGCCCCCCGCGATCGCGAAATGCCAAGAGATGCAGCGGCCGGGGCCGGTTGTTGGCCGCCAACAGCTCCTGGGTCACCTGGCGTCCAAAACGGCGCAACCAACGGTCCACCAAGAAGGTGGGGTGGCTCATCCCAATGGCCAGCCGCTCCACCTCATCCTTGGCGTCAACCGGCCATGCATCGAGGTGGGGCTTGCGGGCGATCCGGCGCAGCACCGCGTTGACGAAGCTCGCCCCCCCACGATGGGTTAAGTGACGCGCTTCCTCCACCGCCTCGTTGACCGCGGCATGGGCCGGCACCCGGTCGAGAAACAGGAGCTGATAGACGGCCAGCCGCAACGGCGCCCACAGCGCCTGCTCGATCTCCTCGAAATCACGATCACTCGCCTGCGAGATCACCTCGTCGATGCGCCGCAACCAGCGCAGCGAGCCGAGCACCAGCTCGCGCAGTAGGGCGCGATCTCGATCGCCGTAGCGTTCCAGGGTCGGATCCAAAAACGAGTCGACCGGCGCCGACGAAGACAACGTACGCTCCAAGACCCACGAAGCGGCCACCCGCACCCGATCCTCGCGCGAGCGATGAGGGGCCGGCCTTCGCTTTCCCCCCGGGCGCTTCAAAGGGGCCCCCCGCCCACCTCGACGCTTCTTCACTGGCCGGCGCGGCAGTGGCCGTGAGCCAACTAGATGAACCTCTCGCCCACCGACAACCGCTCGCCATTGGCGAACTCAGCGCTAGAGATCGCCTTCTTCCCGGCCCGCTGCAAACGCTCGATCCCGAAGATCGTGCCCTCGCCACAGAGCACCGCCAGGCGCCCTTGGCGCATCCCCAAGTAGGTTCCGCTGGTGCCGATGGGGACCTGCTCCCAAGAAATCGGCGTCCCCCAGACCAGCTTGACCTCGCGCCCGTGAAAACGGGTGGTCAACCCCGGCCAGGGGCTCTGCGCGCGCAACTGATTGAACAGATCGTCGGCATTGAGCGCCCAATTGACCTTAGCCTGCCGCTTGGTCAAGCGCCCCGCGTAGGTGGCCTGCGCCTCCTTCTGAGCCTTCTCCTTAATCGTGCCTGCCTCCAGCTGCTGGATCGTCTCGACCATCAACTCGGCGCCCAGGTCGGCCAGGCGCTCGGAGAGCTCCTCCGCCGTCTCAAAAGCATCCACCAGCGTGACCTCCTGCGCCAAGATCGGGCCAGCGTCGAGCGCCTCGACCATCCGCATCGCGGTCACTCCGGACTTCTTCATCCCGGCCATGATCGCGCCCTGAACCGGCGCCGCGCCGCGGAACTTCGGCAGCAACGAGCCATGCAAATTAATGCAACCCTGCTTAGGGATCTCCAACAACTCTTGCGGGAAGATTTGCCCGAAGGCCACCACCACCGCTAGATCCGGCTTCAAGCCACGCATGTGTTCCAAAAAGGCCTCATCCCGCACCTTCTCCGGCTGCATGATCTCAATCCCCAGCTCCCGCGCCGTGGTCACCACCGCCGGCTCGGTCTCCTTCTGCCCACGCCCCGAGCGGCGCGACGGTTGAGAAACCACCAAGCTCGGTTTGCGGCCGTTCTCGACCAGAGCTTCCAGGGTGGGGACGGCAAAGTCAGGAGTCCCAAAAAAGACAATCTTCGCTATCTTCGGCATGCAGCGGATGGTAGCAGGGAAGCGGCCCGGCGCCAGGGCCATGTGGCGTTTTTCTTGGGCCTGGCCACTCGCGCCCCGACAGGTGCCACGCTAACGCAGCGCCGCGTCCACTTCTTCGAAGTACTCCGGCCCCACCAAGACTACCCGCGGCTTGCTGCCCTGTGGTGGGCCTAGGAGACCGTCTTGTTCCATCATGTCGATGAGGCGCGAGGCGCGGGAGAAGCCGACGCGCATGCGGCGTTGGAGGAAGCTGGCCGAGGCCATGCGTTCGGCGATGACGAGGCGGGCGGCGTCGTCGAACAGGGGGTCGTCGTTGTCCCCGCCTTCGCCGGATCTACCCTTCTTGCCCTCGATCGGTTCGAGCAGATCGAGATCGTACTCCGGCCGGCCCTGCTTCTTGAGCCAGCGCACCAAGGCCGCGGTCTCCTGCTCGCTGATGTAAGCACCGTGCAGGCGCACGACGCGCGAGGTACCCGGTGCCATGAAGAGCATGTCGCCTTTGCCGAGCAACCGTTCCGCCCCGACTTGGTCGAGGATGGTTCTGGAATCGTGCCGGGTGGCGGTGGCGTAGGCCATGCGGCAGGGGAAGTTGGCCTTGATGGTGCCGGTGAGGACATCGACCGACGGGCGTTGGGTGGCGACGATCAGGTGAATTCCCACCGCGCGGGCCATTTGTGCCAGCCGCGCGATGGCCGTCTCTACATCTGAAGAGGCGACCATCATGAGGTCGGCGAGCTCGTCGATGATGATCACGACGTAGGGTAGCGGCTGGAAATCTTCCTCTTCCAGGTCGCTTTCCTGCTCGCCCAAAGCGAGCAGTTTGCGCTTCTCGGGATCGGCGATCGCTTGGTTGTAGTGGGCGATCGAACGGACGTGGACTTTGGCCAACTTACGGTAGCGATTCTCCATCTCAGCGACCATGTGGTTGAGCACATTGGCCGCTTGTTTGGGCTCGACGACCACTGGGGTGCGCAGGCTGGCGATATCGGCGTAGACCCCGAGCTCGATTCGTTTGGGATCGATGAAGATAAATTGCACCTGATGGGAGAGCGACTTGTAGAGGATCGAGGTGATCATCGACTGCAAACCGACGCTCTTGCCCGCGCCAGTGGCGCCCGCCACCAGCAGGTGGGGCATCGTCGCCAGGTCGCCATAGTAGGGAGTACCGTGAATGTCGACTCCCAAGGCCATGGTCAAGGGCGACGGCGCGCGCTGGAACTCTTTGCTCCCCAAGAGGGTGCCCAGCGGGATGACCAGCCGTTGTTCGTTGGGCACTTCCATGCCCAGGGTGGAGCGCCCGGCCAGCCGGTCGATGCGCACCGATTCGGCTTTCAGCGCCAAAGCGAGGTCGTCTTGCAGGTTGACGATCTGGCTTACTTTGACCCCAGGGGCCGGCTGGAATTCATAGGTGGTAATGACCGGGCCGGGGCTGACCCCTTCGACCGTACCCTCGACGCCGAACTCGCCACAGCGCTCGCGGATCGTCTCGGCGCGGCGGACCAGCAAATCTTGATCCACGGTGTTGTTCGCCTGGTCGAGCCGCAGAAGGTTGATCGGCGGCAATTGACCCTGCCCCATCTTGCCAACGCCACCGGCAAACGGTAGGACGGGCTGCGCCTTGGCTTTCTGGGTCACAGCCAGAGCCGCCGTTCGAGCGCTAGAGGCTGGCTGCGCCATCGCGGCGCTTGGCGACGGCTGGCGAACGCGGCGAATCTTGAACGAGCCCTCGCCCTTCTTCTCCACCACTCGCGGTGGAACTTCCACCGCTGCCAGGGCCTTGGGTTGACGGACCCGCGGCGAGTGCCGTTGTTTGTGTGCTTTGTCTTCCTTGGCTTGGGCCACGTGACTTTCCACCACGAGGCGCCGAGCCTTCTCTTTCTCTTTCACTTCGCGGCGGCGCGAGCGCTGCAAGGAGCGGGCCTGCCAGCTGTTGCCCAGCCGCAGTTTCCAGTCCGACACCAACTCGCTCAGGGTGGACTGCGCGAGCAGCGCAACCGAGATCAGCAAGCCGGCGAGGAGTACCAGCCCCGCTCCCGGCACGTTGAGCACCGCGACCAGGGCCTCGGAGATCAGCCGACCGAAGAATCCGCCCGCATCCAGCTGACCGCCGCGCCATTGAATGCGTCCCACGATCAGCTGCGCTAACCCCGGGAGGGTGAGTAGTAGGCCGGCCGCGCCCAGGCCGCGTCCCAAGACGGACAGCTGCCGGCCACGCAGGCGGCGCCAGCCGGCCGCCAGCATCAGCACAGGAAGCGCCAGAGCGGTGAGACCCAGCAGGCCAAAAGCAACGGCGGAGCACTGCGCTCCGACCCGGCCAATCCAGTTGTGCACTTGCGGCTGGGCGCCGGAGGCCTGATGCAGCAGGCTCGGGTCGTCAGCATGGTGGCTGAGCAGGCCGACCGCCAGGAGGATTCCCAGGAACAGGAGACCGAGACCGACAAGCTCGTTGCCCTTACCGGGGGCCAGCTGCTTTTTGGGCTTAGGCTTCGCTTCCTTCGCCAATCTTGCTTTCAACGGCGCCTTGGATCGCGCCCGACCCACCTTGCCCCGGATCGGTTTCGGCCCTCGGGAGGTCGTCGCGGACTTCGTTGGCGCGGTGGCCCTCGCTGTTTTAGCCATCGATCTTCACTCGCATCCACCCATCACTTGTATGATTCCCATCCAGCCCAACCCTCGGCAACTTCGCTGAACCCTAGTGGTCGCTGAGGGGTTACCTGAGGGAAACGGGCGTAAATTCGCATAAAGTCTAGCATT
>QIHU01000718.1 GCA_003231035.1 Acidobacteriota bacterium | reverse complement strand
GCGTAGAAGTCATCACCTAGCGAAGCGACAAAAGTCTCCACCTGCGACGGTTGGATATCGGCGACAAGGTCCACATCCTGCGTCGAGCGAGGAATCCCATGGAGGGAGCTGGCCAGCGAGCCACCAATCACATAGGGGATGGAAAGGCTGTCGAAGGTGGCCACCAACCTGGCAACGACCCGCAAAGGCTCCGAGAGCATCAGTACCCTTCTTTGTCCACATCCCAACCGAAGGCCCGTTTCATCAGATCGGGTTCAATCCAGCGTGAAGCCAGGCGCAACGACAGCTCGCGTTCGTCGGCCTTCGGGTGGCGGCGGCGGATGTCGAGGAGGGCTAGCTGTTGGACGGCCTGGTTCAGGGCGGTGACGCGCTCCAGCTTCTCGGTGGCCGACATGCGGCGGTAGCCCTCGATGAGCACTGCTTCGATGGCGGGATGGGTGTCGCGGGTGGGGTCGTCGCTCACCGGCTGATCCTACCAGCCGGGCGGCGCTAGCCTCCGACTGTCTCTACCTTCTTCCATCGCGCCCCTGGCCCGCGACCTTCGACGACCAGCAGCCCCTCATCGCGCATCTGACGTAGGACACGGCGTATCATCTCTTTGCTAACCCCTGGGCACTCTCGGTGGAGTTGTGAGATCGCGAACGGAGTGATTCTTCGCCCCACGGCGGCCCGAACCTGTTGGGTCTTGGAGCCTCGTCCGGTGCCGATGGCACCCACCCGCTCCTCGAACTCACCGTAGGCGCGCAGCAGGACGCCCCAGAAGTAGCGCACCCACGGAAGGGGATCGTGCTGCCCCTCTTTCCACTCTTGGGAGCTAGCCTCCAAGGTTTCGTAATACCCAACCCGGGTGGTCTCAAACAGCCGCTCCAGGCTGATGTACCGGCCGACCTCGTAGCCTGCTCGATAGAGCAGAAGCAGCGTTAGCAGCCTGGCGAGGCGGCCATTGCCGTCCGTGAAAGGGTGAATGCACAGGAAATCTAGGATGAAGGCTGGGATCAACACCAGGGCTTCGTGCCCTCCTTCGGCCAGCAGTTCCCGATACCGCCGCGCTAGAAGGTCCATGTACCCAGGCGTGGCTACCGCGCTGACCGGCACGAAGCGTACCCTTACGATCTTGTCACCCGGCCCCCGCTCGACGATCTCGTTGTCGGTCATTTTCCAGCGCCCACCTTCTTGGGGCAGGTGGTGGTAGATCGTGCCGTGGAGCTGCAAGATCACGTTCGGTGTTAAGGCCATCTCCCGCGCTAGCTCGTGGATCAAATTCAGACCATCGCGATAACCGGCGATCTCCTGCTCCGACCGGTTGACCGGCCGGGTGTCGTGGAGCACTAGGGCTTCGATCCGCGCTTTCGGAGCCTCGATTCCCTCCAGCCGGTTCGAGGATTCACTCGACTCCACCACCGCCACGGTTCGTAGAGACTCCAGCACTTCCGGACGCTGCCGGACCGACAACTCCTGCTTTCCCCGATGCTCGCCGAGTCGTCGTAGAGTGGCCAGATCCTCAGCCGAGTAGCGGAGTTCGGACAGTTGGTTGGCAGTCAACCAGTCCATTTTGGGTAGCCTCGAAAGGGTTGAACTCCGGCAGAAAAAGGAACACCGCCGTTGATGGCATTAGAGGTCATAGGGGTAATAGGGACGACAGGGGTAATAGGGGTAACGGGGATGAGAAGAGGTAACCTAACCCCCATACTACCTCTATTTTGACGAATATCAACCTCTTTTACGGCTTGAAATGGTGCCAATAGGGGTAATAGGGGCGACAGTGGTAATAGGGGTAACAGGAAGGAGAAGCGGTAGCTTGGACCCCATCTTACCTCTATTTGACGAAGGTCAACCCTATCGGCTTCAGGGTCGCTGAGAGCGTCCAGACGCTGTTGGGGCTCTCGCGGACATAGCCAGAGAACACCATGACAAACACCGCGCGCCTGATAAAAGAGCGCGGTGCTGGCAACGGCCCGGATCGGTCACCGCTCAGATCACCCGGCGCGCCACGAAGATGGTGTGGCGGATTCCTTTGCCCTCGCTTCCACCGGCGCGCTCAGGGTGGCTGCGCGCATCGAAGCCGCTTCGGTGAAGGAGCTTCTCGAAGCGGGGATCTCCCTGGGCGGACCAGACGGCGAGGATGCCGTTTGGTTTCAGGGTCGATTGGATTTGCAACAGGCCGGGCTTGTCGTAGAGGCGACGGTTGCTGGCCAGGCAGCAGGCCACGGGGCCGTTGTCGACATCGAGCATCACCGCGTCCCAGGGACCCTGCTTAAGGAGGACCGTCCACACGTCGTCTTCCACGATCTGGGTGCGGCGATCTTCGAGCGCCCCGTGCTGGAGATCCCGTAGTTCGGTTGAAGTCGATGACGCTGGCGAAAATCTCCGCCACCACCACCTTGGCGCTCTTCGGCAAAACATCGAGCGCCGCGCGCAAGGTGTAGCCGAGCCCCAACCCACCAATGAGAACCCGAGCCCCTGGCCCGAGCCCGCCGCAGGCCAGCTCGGCCAGCGCCATCTCCGAGCTGGGAGCCCGGCTGGACATGAGTTCTTCCCCATCGAGGTAGACGAAGAAATCCCGGTCTCGGCGATGGAAGGTGAGTTCCTGCCCGTCGGGCGTGGTGAACCGGCCTAGAGTTTCGAAGGGTTTCATCAGCCGAGGATTGTAGCCGGTTGTGGCCGTCTGGATGGCGTCGGCGTGGCACCAAGGGCGAACGCTAGACCTCGGCGACAATCTGCTCTATGCTCTATCGGCATACTCGCTCACAGACCCCAGGAGATCTCGCATGCGCTCCTCGATCCTCAGCTCCTCCGCCCTGCTCGGCGCCGTCCTGCTTGCCATCCCTCTCCCGGCTTTCGCCACACTGGCCCCGGTCGGCTCCGAGATCCCGGTCAACTCGCAGGTGGCCGACGATCAAAGCCTACCCGACTTGGCGATGCGCGACGATGGATCTTGGGTCGTCGCTTGGCAGAGCGGCAGAGGTTCCAACTTGGAGGTACGGCTGCGGCTGTTCAACGCCGATGGCGTCGCCCAGACTTCCGACATCGCGCCCCGACCGATCGTGGCGACCCAGACCCGCGCCAAAGTCGCTTTCCTTAGCGACGGTAGCTTTGTCGTCACCTGGCAGGAGCGGGTACAGCCCTTTCACCAGCAAGGGTCTGGGCTGCCCGCTTCGACGCCCAATCCTTGACTCACCTCCAATTCACCCTCACGGTCATCGACCAAACCACTGGCTTCGTGCAGTCCTACACCAGCGCCCGCGGCGAACAGGCCAGCGGCGTGGATACCCAAACCTTCCTCGGCGAATTTCCTCCGTTCGTCTAGTTGAAGAGCCAGACAGCGAGCAGAGCGATGGCGAGGACCCCCATTAGACCGAGGATGATCCATTGGCGCTGCTGCTGTTGCCGAGCGACGACCTCCTCATCCATGTAGTACTTGCCACCATCGACCTCCACCACGGCGCCCTTCCTGACCTGCATGCGAAACATCCCGCGTTGAGGTAGGCCCAGCTCTTCGGGGGTCAGGGCGGTGGCGGCCGAAACCGCCGCGCGCTCCCGGAACCGTAGGAAGATCTCTTCGCGCTTCTTGGCCGCGATCACCGCCACCGTCGCTGCTGTAACTCCTCCGCCACTCATCGCTACTCCTCTCGGTTGGTTGCCGTCCAAGGGTTCGAACTCTAGCGCTACGCTCCGCGTGGTTCTTGCATTCCCACCTCGGTGTCTCGTCCTATCGCGGTAGGCCAGGGTAAGACTCCCGAGATAGAATAGAGGCTCCGAACCGCCCCCAATCTCTCACCGCACGGCCTCATCCGAGAGGCTCAGTCAGGACAAAACTCTAGTGTCGGAGAACGGCTTCCCCACGCTCATTGGGCTCAATGCTTTCCACGGCGACTCCGCCGCCGCCTTGGCCAGTGGCTGTTTCGAGGTCTGCACCGAAGAGGAGCGATTTACCCGAGCCAAAGGCTGGGCCGGCGTCCCCTTGATCCTCAATACGTCGTTCAACGAGAACGAGCCGATCGTCAACCCGCCCGAGGAAGCGCTCGCCTGTTTTCCGCGCACCAAGATGGACCGTCTCGTCCTGGGCAACCGAGTCGTCCGGCGCAAGACGTGACACCGCAACCACGCGTACTCCTGGTCAACCAGTACTTCTGGCCCGACATGGCCGCCACCGCGCAGCTACTCAGCGACTTGGCGGAAGAGCTGGTGGAGGCGGGATGGACGGTGACCGCGCTGCCCGGACGAGGCGGCTACGCTCCGGGACGCGATGGGCAGCTACCGCGGCGGGAGCCCTGGCGCGGGGTTGACATTCACCGAGTCTGGTCGACCGATCTCGGTCGCGGCAGCAAGCCGCGCCGCCTGCTCGATTACGCCACCTACTTCCTCAGCGCCGCCAAGGAGGTCTTGTTCGGAACCCGCCACGACACCGTGGTCTGCCTGTCGACACCGCCGCTGGTCGCCCTCCTTGGTCTGCTAGCCCGGTGGCGCGGTAGCCGTTTTATCTACAAAGTCGAGGATCTCTACCCCGATGTCGCCGTCGCTCTGGGCGCCTTGGGTCGACGCTCGCCGCTGACCGCTCTGCTGCGCGGCCTGGCCGGAAGAATCCTGGCCGGGGCCGACGCCGCCGTCGCCCTCGACTCGGCGATGGCGCAGCGGCTCAGCGAGCGGGGCGCTCGCCGGGTGGAGGTGATTCCCAACTGGGCCGATGGCGAGGCGATTCGCCCGGATCCGGAGGCCGGCAAGACCTTTCGCCGCCAGCAGGGCCTCAGCCAGGATCATTTCATTGTCCTCTATTCGGGCAATCTGGGAATGGCCCACCGTTTTGACGCCGTCCTTGCCGCCATCCACGCGCTGGCGGTGAGCCACAAGCAGGTGACCTTCCTCTTCGTCGGTGCCGGGCCACGCCTGCAAGAAGTCCAGCGGGCGACGGCGGGACTGGCCACCGTTCGTTTTCTGCCTTACCAGCCCCGCGAGACGCTCGGCGCCCTCTACAGCGCCGCCGACCTCCACCTGGTGACCCTGCGCGACGAGGTCTCGGGGCTGCTCGTGCCGTCCAAGTACGCCGCCAGCCTCGCCGCCGGCAAACCGGTGCTCCTGGTCGGGGGCGACGGCACCGACCTGCACCGAGAGATTCGCCAGATGGACCTGGGTTGGGTTTGTAGCCACCACGCGCCGGAAGTGGTCACCGCGATGCGGCAGGCGCTCGACGACCGGCGGGCACTGGAACGCAAAGGGCGCGACGGGCGCACCGTCTTTGATGCACGGTACTCTCGGAGCCGATCGACGGCGGCCTGGATCCGACTCCTGAACGAACCGTTTGAAGGT
Source organism: Acidobacteriota bacterium (assembly GCA_003231035.1). GTDB lineage: Bacteria > Acidobacteriota > Thermoanaerobaculia > Multivoradales > SZUA-115 > SZUA-115. Next base: position 4,046 of record QIHU01000718.1, on the reverse strand, counting down.
TCTCCCTAGACCCGACGATGAATTTCTCGAAGATCTCCAACGCCAGCTGGCTCGGCCGCCTCCTGCGCCTGCCTTTGAAGCTCATCCCGCCCAAGGCGCGCATGCCCATCTTGCAGGGACCGCTCGCCGGCCAGCGCTGGATCGCCGGATCGAGCAATCATGGCTGTTGGCTGGGCAGCTACGAGCAGGAGAAGGTCTCCGCGTTCAGCCGCCGCATAAGACCCGGCGACGTGGTCTACGACATCGGCGCCCATGTGGGCTACTACACCCTGCTCGCCTCGACCCTCGTGGGCCCCCAAGGGCGTGTTTTCGCCTTCGAGCCGCTCCCCGCCAACCTCGAAACCTTGCGTCAGCACCTGCTCATCAATCGGGTGGAGAACGTCGAGGTGATCGCAGCGGCGCTCAGCAACCAGGCGGGCACCGCCGCTTTCGCCCCCGCCACCGACAACTCCATGGGCTCGCTCGAGGGCGAGGGCACGATGCAGGTACGGGTCGAGGTGATCGATCGGCTCCTCCAAGCCGGCAAGCTGCCCGCCCCCGACTGCATCAAGATCGATGTCGAGGGAGCGGAGCACCGGCTGCTCGTCGGCGCTCAAGACTGTCTAGCGCGCCACCGACCACTGCTGTTTCTCGCCACCCACGGCCCCGAGGTCCATCGATCTTGTTGCTCGCTGCTGAGCGCCGCCGGCTATCAATTGCGAGCCCTCGGTGGTGAGGATCCGACGGCAACCGACGAGATCTTGGCACTGCCCAGCACTGAAGTCGCAGCAGAGTATAGAATAGACCCATAGCGGTTCAATACAGAGTGGTTCAATACAGAGTGGTTCAATACAGCGTGGCTCAACACGGTGTGGCGCAAGGTGGCGCAGCCCGGCGCCATGCAGCCCAGTAAGTTTTGAGGCAGAATGCACTGGGAGCCAGGTTTGTGCGACCTGGAAGCGAGACGCGGGCGACCAGTTCTCGGACGAGAGGAGCGGTCGGTGAGATTCCATCCTTTGTTCTATGTTGTGCTTGCCGCGGTCATCGCGGCCGTGGCCACCCACCTGTTGGTGCCTCTAGTGGCCCGCCTGGCCGTGATGCTGCGGGCGCTGGATCATCCCGAACCCGGTGGACGCAAGCAACAACTCACCGCGGTACCCCGCCTCGGCGGGGTGGCCATTCTGGTGGGCATTGTCCTCGGCGTCGGTAGCGTCGCCGCCCTGGAGTGGAACCGGGTGCTGGCCAACGCCAACCGCCGCGAGCTGCTGGCCCTCATCCTCGGTACGTTGATGGTCTTCTTGGTAGGGGTGGTCGACGACTTGGTCGGGGTCAGCGCCGGCAAGAAATTCCTCTTGGAGTGCTGCGCCGCGATCCTCTTGGTCAGCGTCGGTTGGTCTTTCCAAGTGGTGCAATTCTTCGGCTTGGGCGAAGTCCAGCTGGGTATTTTCAACGGCGTCGTCAGCGTCTTGTGGATCGTGGGGGTGACCAACGCGATCAACCTCCTCGACGGCCTCGACGGCCTCGCCGGTGGCGTGGTGGCGATCATCTCCCTGTCGCTGCTCACCTACGCCGTCCTCCAAGACCAGGGCGGATCGGTTTTACTGATGGGCGCCACGGCGGGCAGCTGTATCGGCTTCCTGCGCCACAACTGGGAGCCCGCGAAGATCTTCATGGGCGACTCGGGGTCGTTGACCCTCGGCTTCTTGCTCGCCGCGGTCAGCGTCCATTCGGCGCTCAAGACACCCGCGACCTTGGCCATCTTGGTGCCGGTGCTGGCGCTGGGCATTCCGGTCATCGACACCCTCTTGGTGATGTCGGTGCGCTTCCTGCGCCGCAGTCCGGTGCCGCTACCCTTGTCCGACCGTTTCTGGCAAATGTTCCACGCCGATCGCAACCACCTACACCACCTGATGAGTCACCTCGACAACAACCGCCAACGGGTGGTGACGGTGATCTACGCGGTGGTGCTGCTCTTCTGTTTGGCCAGCCTCTTGGTCGCCACGCGGCGCAATTTGGGGCTCGGCATCGCGATTATCGTCAGCCAGTTCCTCGTCGTCTTCTTCATCCGCCGCCAAGGCATGGCCGCCGCCCACCGCCGCTCGGCCGAAGCAGCGCCGAAGGGTGAAAGCGAGAAAGCCGTTTAGTGTCCCGTGCGGAAAGTTGAGCGCTGCCCGCTGTGCGGCGGCACCCGGTTCGGCCCTTACGGCGCCTGTACCCGAACGGAGCGCACCACCCTCCACTTCGCGCAGGTGCGCTGCCGCCAGTGTCACCTGCTGATCTCCCAGCCCCAAGCCTCGTCCGAGGAGATGGAGTGCTACTACCGCGAGGTCTACTACCAAACGGTGTGGACCGATCCCGACGCAATCTGGGCCGAGAACGGTGCCGCCTATCGCACCTGCGAGCTACCCCTACTCCAGCGGTTGTGGGCCGACTGGCCACCTCCGGCAGGGGCGAAGGCGGCGGAGATCGGCTGCGGCTACGGTGCCTTTCTGGGAGTTCTAAGCGAAGAGGGGTGGCGGGTGCAAGGCTGCGACCCGAGCCCGCGCTCGGTCGAGGAGTGCCGCAAGCGCGGTCTGGATGTCCAGGTGGGCATGGTGCCAGGAGCCCCCTTCGAAGCGGCGAGTTTCGATCTGGCGGCGTCTCTGCACGTGATCGAACATCTCGCCGACCCGCAGGCCCTGGCCAACGAGCTGGTGAGTCTGGTGCGACCCGGCGGGCTGGTCGTTGTCATCACCGATAGCCGTTGGTACAGCCAAGCCGGCTGGTCCCGGCTGCAAGCCCGGCTGCGCGGCAAGACTCCGCCTTTCCACACTTCGACCGACCACACCTTCGTCTTTGGCGCCAAACACTTGCGACAGATGCTCACCAAAGCGGGCTGCGACGCCGTTCATGTGGGCGCTTTTCACCGCCAGCCACCGCGCGAAAGCTTGCACTGGCGACTCTTCAAAGGGACCTTCCGAACCCTAGACCGCTGGCTTGGCCAAGGCGAGTACCTAGCCGCGGTCGGCCGCCGCGGCTAAAGAAAACGCCGGTACCGGGAAACCCGATACCGGCGAAAAGAAAAGAAGTAGAGGTATCTCTTAGAAGTCCATGCCGCCCATCCCGCCCATGCCACCCGGCATGCCGCCGCCGTGGGAGTGACCGCCGCCGTCCTTCTCGTCTTCCTTGATCTCGGAGACGAGAGCTTCGGTGGTCAGCATCAAACCGGCGATCGACGCCGCGTTGATCAAAGCCGTCTTGGCCACTTTGGCCGGATCCATCACGCCAGCGGCGATCAGGTCTTCCATCTTGCCGTTGGCCGCGTTGTAGCCCACGGCGCCCTTGGTGCCCTGGATGTCACGGACGATGACCGAGCCTTCCTCACCCGCGTTGGCGGCGATCCGACGGGTCGGTGCTTCCAGCGCGCGACGGACGATGTCGACGCCGATCTTGGCATCGCCAGCGACCTTGCCCCGGGCCTTATCCACCGCCGGCAACGAACGCAGGAAAGCCAGGCCGCCACCGGCGACCACGCCCTCTTCCACCGCCGCCTTGGTGGCATGCATCGCATCCTCGACGCGGGCCTTCTTCTCTTTCATCTCGGTTTCGGTGGCGGCGCCGACACGGATCACCGCCACACCGCCGACCAACTTGGCCAACCGCTCTTGCAGCTTCTCGCGATCGTAGTCGGAGGAGGTCTCCTCCACCTGGTTGCGAATCTGCTTGACCCGGCCGGCGATCGCCTCGCGACGGTCTTTCTTGCCGGTATCGGTCATCAGAGTGGTTTCATCCTTGTTCAGGGTGGCCTTCTTAGCGTCGCCAAGATCGGACCACTCGACGTTCTCCAGCTTGATGCCGAGATCCTCGGTGATCACCTTGCCGCCGGTGAGGATGGCGATATCTTCGAGCATCGCCTTGCGACGATCGCCGAAGCCCGGCGCTTTCACCGCGGCAACGTTGAGCGTGCCGCGCAACTTGTTGACCACCAGGGTGGCCAGCGCTTCGCCGTCGATGTCCTCGGCGATGATGAGCAACGGACGACCCTGCTTGGCGGTCTGCTCGAGCACCGGAAGGAGATCCTTCATCGA
>QIHU01000027.1 GCA_003231035.1 Acidobacteriota bacterium | reverse complement strand
GCTCCGGCACCCCGCCCCGCGCCACGATCGAAGTGCGCAGCACCTCGTGACGAGCGACAATTGCGTTCAAGCTAGTGACCAGGGCCGGGAGGTCGAGGGTGCCCTCTAGCCGCAGCAAGCTCGGAATGTTGTAGTGACTCGAACCCCCTTCGATCTTGTCGACAAACCACAAGCGCTCCTGAGCGAAGGAAAGCGGCGGCGAGCCTTCCCGCGCCCCGCGGGGGCGCAACGGCGGCGCCGACAGCCCCCTACCCTCTCGATGCAGCGCGGCAACCTGGAGAGCCAGCCCCGCCACCGTCGGCGATCGGAAGAGCTGCGCTAGCGGCACCTCCACCGCGAAGCGATCCCGAATACGCGAGAGTAGCTGGGTGGCGAGCAGCGAGTGGCCGCCGAGGTCGAAGAAGTTGTCGAAGATACCGAGTTGCTCAACGGCCAAGACCTCCTTCCAAACCTCCACCAGCCGTTGTTCCACCGAGTTGCGGGCGGCGACTTGCTCCGCGCCATCCCCGACTCCCTCCACCAGGGGCAAAGCGGCGCGGTCGATCTTGCCGTTGGCGGTCAAGGGCAGGGCGTCGAGTTGCATGAACGAAGTGGGGATCAGATTGCGCGGCAACCGCTTGGCGAGGAAGCCCCGCAGCTCATCGTTGCTGAGTCCCGCGGCCTGCGCTGAGCCATCGAGGGTGTAATGGGCGACCAGCCAGCGCTCGCCGCTGACCTCATCCACGGGGGCGCTAACCACCGCGTCGCGAACCCGCGGATGGGCTCCCAACAAGGACTCGATTTCGCCGAGCTCGATGCGGAAACCCCGAATCTTGACTTGACCGTCAGCCCGCCCGAGATAGCTCACGTCGCCGTTGGGTAAGAAGCGTCCCAAGTCGCCCGTCCGGTAGATCCGCGCCCCCGGCGTGCCCCCCATCGGATCGGGTGCAAAGCGCGCGGCGGTTAAGCGTGGATCGCCGAGGTATCCCAAGGCGAGGTGCGGGCTGCGGGTGCAAATCTCCCCCACCTCGCCGATTCCAGCCAGGCTGTCGCGGGCATCCAGGACGAGCAACTGGGCGCCATCCATGCCGCGCCCCAAGGGCAGGATCTCTTTGCCCGCGCCCTCCTCTTCCAGCGTCACCCGATGAAAACTGACCGCCCGCTGGGTCTCGGTGGCACCGAATAGATTGATGCAGCGAACTTGAGGCGCCATCGTTTGCAGACGAATCACATCGCGGTGGGTCAGCGCTTCGCCGACCAGGAAGGTCCAGCGCAAGCTGTCGACCGTGGCCAAAGAGCCATCGGCGGCGGGCTCGGCGATCAGCTGGCTCATCGCCGGAGTCAAGTGGGCGACGCTCAAGCGCTCTCGCGCCATCCACTCGGCCATGCGCCCGCGCACCGCGATTTCTTCCGGGTCGGGAATGACCAAGGTGGCGCCGGTGGTCAATGGGGTGAAGAGATCGCGTTGCAGTGGATCGTGGGCCAGGCCGGAGAGCATGGAATAGCGGTCGTGTTCGTCCAAGCCAAATTCTTCTTGCTGGAAGGGGATGAACTGCGACAGCGAGCCGTGCCGACCAAGAATGCCCTTAGGTCGGCCGGTCGAACCGGAGGTGAAGGCCACGTAGGCCGTGTCTTGCGGAGTCACTTTCAAGGGCGGACGCTCGTCCTCAGTGGCGAAGGCGGGGTCGCGCAGATGCGGCACCAGGCCGGCGGATGGTGGCAAGGTCAACCGACAACGGAGGGTGGAAGTCGCCGACAGCTCGGCCAGCGCCGCGGTGACCTCCGGCGGCGCCCCTCCCGCCGCTTCCAGCGCGATCCAGGCCGCCGGGTCGGCCAGTTCGACGATCTCCGCCTGGCGCAGGGGCGGATAGGCGGGGTCGACGATCACAAAAGCCGCTCCCGCCTCCAGCACGGCGAAGACGGCGATCACCAGCGGTGTCGAGCGATGGGCGTGAATCACCACTCGGTCACCGCGGCCGACCCCCTGGGCGCGCAACCGGGAGGCCAACCGGGTCACCAGGGCATGGGTCATCCGGTAACTCAAGGTGAGGTCGGGATCGATCACGGCGCAGCCCTCGGGGCGCCGCTCAGCCTGTCTCCGCAAGAGGCTTTGGACGCTTCCTCGCCAGGCGCTGGCCAACTCCTTGGAGGGGTCGGGCAGCGCGGCTCTAGCTTCGTGGGTCAACAGCGTCAGTCGGCTGATCGCCCGTTCAGGCGACGCGATGACCAGGTCGAGAAGGGTTGTGAACTGGCGCAACATCTCTTCGATGCGAGGACGATCGAAGAGATCCGCGTTGTAGACCCAGTTGAGCCCGATCCCCGAGTCGACCTCCTGCGCGTAGACAGTGATGTCGAACTTCGCTTCGGCCAGCGGCTGATCGACCGGCTCCATGACCAAGCCGGGCAGCTCGATCGGCTTGCCCGGGAGGTTGATCATGTTGAAGAAGACCTGGAAGAGCGGGGTGCGCGACAAGTCTCGCTCCGGGGCCAGGACGGTGAGCAGTCGTTCGAAGGGGACCTCTTGATTGGCGTAAGCATCGAGCGCCGTTTCGCGAACCCGTTCGACCAACTCCGCGAAGGTCGGATCGTCTGAGAGAGCGGTGCGCAGCACCAAGGTGTTGAGGAAGAAGCCGATCAACCCCTCCGTCTCCACCCGATCGCGCCCGGCGACGGGTGAGCCGACCACGATCTCGCCCTGGCCGCTCAACCGGGCCAAGAGCACCTTGAAGAGGGCGAGGAGAGTCATAAAACTGGTGGCGTTGCACTGACGATTGAGTCGCCGCAGTCCCTCCGCTTGCTCTTGGGAAGCGCGCCAGAAACAGTGTTCGCCACGGAAGGTCTGGATCGCCGGCCGGGGACGGTCGAACGGTAAATCGAGAACCGGTAACTCTCCGCCCAACTGCCGCCGCCAGTAGTCAAGTTGGCGCTCCTCCAGCTCGCCGGCCATCCGTTCGCGTTGCCACACGGCGTAGTCGGCGTACTGCACCGGCAAGGCAACCAAGGGCGACGGACGGTCAGCGACGAAGGCTTCGTATAAAGCGGCGACCTCGCGCACCAGAATGCCCATCGACCAGCCGTCCGAAACGATGTGGTGGATCGCGAAGGTGAAGACGTGATCGTCGGCGGCTCGCCGCACCACCAGAACCCGAGCCAGGGGGGCGCGCTTTAAGTCATGGGCTCGGTTCGCCACCCACCGCACCATGCGCTCGCTGGCGCGCTCGCCCAACGCGGGCGCCAGCCCCTCGACATCGACCCAGCGGGTGGCCAGCCGCGCGCGCGGCTCGATGACCTGCACCGGCCGCCCGTCGACCTCGGCGAAGCGGGTGCGCAGACTCTCGTGGCGACCGGCCATCTCGTCGATCGCCGCCGCCAGCGCCCGCGGGACGAGGCCACCGCGCAAGCGAACCTGCGTCGACATGTTCAAGATAGAGGTTCCGGGTTCCAGGCGGTCGAGGAACCAGAGCCGCTCCTGCGAGAACGAAAGGGGCAGATCATCCCGCTCCCGGCCCATCGGTTCGATCGCGGGCAACTCCTCGTGACCGCTCAGGCTACCCACCACGCGGGCCAAGCCGGCCACCGTCGGGGACTCGAACAGAGCGCGCACCGGCAGCTCCACCCCGCACTGCTCACGCACCCTGGCGACCACCCGAGTGGCCAGCAGGGAGTGGCCGCCCAAGTCGAAGAAGCTGGCTTCGACACTCACCGGATCGACATCCAGCAGCTCGCTCCAAATGGCGGCTAGGGTTCCCTCCAGGGGGGTGCGAGGAGCCACATACTCAGCGCTGGAGAGGCCGAAGTCAGCCTCCGGTAGAGCCTTGCGGTCCACCTTGCCCGAGGTCATTCGAGGCAGTTCGGCGAGGAAGACAAAGCCGCTCGGCAACATGTACTCCGGCAAGCTCTCGGCCAGCCTTTCACGCAGCCGCGCCGGCTCCACCTCCCGGCCGTCGGCCGTCACGCAGTAGGCCACCAAGCGGACGATCCCGCTGGAGTCCTTGCGGTCGACCACCGCCACTTGCGAGATCTCGGGCAGGCGCGACAGCTTCGTTTCGACCTCTCCGAGTTCCACCCGGAATCCGCGTACTTTAACTTGACGGTCAATGCGGCCGAGAAACTCCGCGGCGCCGTCCGCGCGCCAGCGAGCAAGATCGCCAGTGCGGTACAAGCGCTCGCCGGGGGTGGTCGGCGAAGGGTGCGGAACAAAGACCGAAGCGGTACGCGCGGGCGAGCCGGCGTAGCCCCGGGCTAGGGCAATCCCGCCCACGGTCAACTCCCCAGCCACACCGACCGGCACCGGAACTAGCGTCGAGTCGAGCAGCAAGACCTGCGCCTCGGCGATCGGACGCCCAATGGGTACCACCGAGCGCTTCTCATCGTCCGGTCGGCAGGTCCAAGAGAGCATACCGATCGTCGCCTCGGTGGGGCCATAGCGATTGACGAAGGCGGTGTCGAGGCGATCGAAGTAGCGCTCCGGCAAGTCAGGCGGCAGCGCCTCGCCAGCGGTGAAGACCTTGCGCACCGCCGTGCAATCGTCCAACTCGGGTTGTTCGAGGAGCAGGGTATGCACCGAGGGTGGGAAGGATATGAAGCTCACTCTCTCGCGAGCCACCGTGCGCAACAGGTACGGTAGCTCCTTCTCCCCGCCCTGGCGCGCGATCACCAGGCGAATGCCAGACACCAGGGGTACGAAGAGTTCGAGGACCGAGACATCGAAGGCGATTGTCGTCTTGTACAAGACCACTTCATCGGCGCTAACATCCGCAGACCGAGCGTAGTCCATTCGATTGGCGATGGCGCGGTGTGGAATCACCACACCCTTGGGGAGACCGGTCGAGCCTGAAGTAAACATCACGTAGGCGGCGTTGTCTGGACTCATCTCGAAAGTGGGTAGCTCGCCGACCGAATCCCCGCTTGCCTCGCCCTGCGTGTGCGCGAAATCCAGCAGATGTCCGGCGATCGTCCGTAGCTCCGGCAAACGGTCTACAACCGCCTTCTCGCTAACCACTAGCCGCAGATTCTGGCCCGCCTGCCCGCTCTCCAACATGGTAGCCACACGTTGGACGGGCAGAGAAGGATCGATCGGCAAATAGGCGGCGCCCGAGCGCAGTATCCCCACCAGGGTTGCCACCAGATCCAACGAACGCTCCATCGCGATGCCCACCGCGTCATCGACATCGACCCCGAGTTCCCGCAGGCGCACAGCCACCGCCGTGGAACGTTTCCAAAGAGCCCCGAACGTCAGATGGTTCCCTTCGAAGACCGCTACCACACGCTCCGGTGTCGCCGCTGCTTGTTCTTCGATCAATCGGTGCAGGAGGGGGGCGGCTGAAGCGCGCCGTGGCTGGGCGTTCCACTCGACCAGCAGTTGGTGGCGTTCGCTGGCGGCCAGCAATGACAACTCGCCAAGGGAACGCTCCGGCTCCGAGGCCACTTGCTCCACGAGCGTCACCCAGTGAGAGACCATCCGCCGCGCCGAGGTCCGGTCGAAGAGAGCGCTCTTGTAGCTGAGAAATCCTCGAATGCGGTCGTCGCCTTCGCTGACTTGCAAACCCAAGTCATAGCGCATCACCAGACCGTCGGACTCCAAACCGGCGAAAGTAACCTCGTCAGCCGCCGTCTCCGCGACGGGCGCCGCCGTGCCCGCCACCGTGCCCGCCGACCTACCCTGCTCGCCAGCATTTTGCAACGCGAAGACCACCTGGTAGAGCGGCGAGCTGCGCAAATCGCGCTCCGGGGCCAGCGCTTCGACCAAACGTTCGAAGGGCAAGTCTTGATGGGCATAGTCCTCGACGACGCCAGCGCGCACCCGGTCGAGGAGAGAAGCGAAACTCTCTTCGGCGAAGAGATCGGCCCGCAAGACCAGCGTGTTGATGAAGAATCCGACCAGCGGCTCGACCTCGGTCCGGCTGCGTCCGGCGAGCGGAGCGCCGATCCCGAAGCTGTCTTGCCCGGCGTAGCGCTGGAGAAGAAGCTGCCAGGTGGCCATCAGCACCATGAAGAGGGTGGCGCCATGATCTTGCGCCAACTCTTTGAGGGACGCCGACAGGGCCGGCGACAACTCCCCCACCACAGTCGCTCCAGCGTAAGTCGCCACCGAGCCACGCGGCCGGTCGAGGGGCAACTCGAGGGTGGTGGGCATACCGTCCAGCCGACCCTTCCAGTAGTCCAACTCCGCGGCCAATCGCTCGTCGCTGAAGAATCTACGCTGCCAGAAGGCGAAATCTCCGTACTGGATTGGCAGAGGCGGCAGTTCCACCTCATGGCCGCGATGGCGGCCGCTGTAGAGGGCGCCGAGTTCACTCACCAAGATGCCGTTGGACCAACCGTCGGTGGCGATGTGGTGGAGGTTGAATAGGGCGGCGTGGCGGTTGGCCTCCTCGCGCAGCAAGGCGGCCTGGATCACCGGTCCCCGTTCGAGGTCGAACGAGATCGCGCTGTGGCGGGCGACTAGCGCGCGCACCGTGGCACGGCGAACTTCGCCGGGCAAAGCGGTGAGGTCGACCAGCGGCAGCCCGACTTCCATCTTGGCGTGCGGGCGCTGAAAGGGTACTCCCGCCCTGTCACCAAAGGTGGTCCGCAAGATCTGGTGACGCTCGACCGCCTCGGCCAGGCAACCGCGCAAGACGCGGACCTGGAGCGGCCCATCCACGCGCACCGCGGTCGGAACGTTGAATAGAGGTTCCCCAGGAAGAAGCTGGTACAAAAAATAGAGCCGTTCCTGGGCGAAGGAGAGCGGTAGGTCGCCGTCCACCGGCGCCGCGGAGATCGGCCCCGCCACCCCTTCACCCGCCGCCCCGGTTGCCAACTCAACAGTGGCGATCCACTCGCCGAGTCCCGCCACCGTCGGGAACTCGAAGAGGCGGGAAAGTGGCAGTTCGACTGCGAAGCCATCGCGAACCCGAGACACCAACTGGGTGGCCAGCAAGGAGTGACCGCCGAGGGCGAAGAAATCGTCGTTGCGGCCGATCCGATCGACCTTCAAGAGAGCGCTCCAGATGACCGCCAGCCGCTCCTCGGTGGCACCGTCTGGAGCTACGTACTCTTCG
>QIHU01000267.1 GCA_003231035.1 Acidobacteriota bacterium | reverse complement strand
TCGGCGGCGGTGGCGACATTGGCCGCCGGCTCGATCCCTTGGACACCGATCCCCCGTTCGGCGAAAAAACGCAGCAGATAGCCGTCGTTGCTGGCCACCTCGACGACCCGGCTCTCGGCGGTGAGTCGAAAACGCTCGATGGCCATCCGCGCGTACTCCTCGGCGTGGCGCAACCAGCTATCGGAGTAGGAGGAGAAATAGGCGTAGTCCGAGAAGATATTTTCGGGCCGCTCCACTTCGGGCAGCTGGACCAGAAAACACTCGGTGCACAGGTAGGCGTGGAGAGGAAAGAAAGTCTCACCCTTCTCCACATCGGCGGCCTCCACGTAGCTGTTGGAGAGGGGAGACATCCCCAGATCGGCGAAGGTCACGGCCAGTGGGCTGGCGCAGAAACGGCAGCGGTGTGCGCTCATCGGTGGACTCTCGCCTCGCGGCGCCTACCAGCTCTTCCAGGCTGGATGGCGCTTCCACAGTTCGTTGAGGTGCAAGTAGTCGCGGTATGTGTCCATCGGATGCCAGAAGTTCTCGTGCTGATAGACCGAGAGCTCTCCATCGCGGGCCAGTTTCTGCAAGGGCGCGAGTTCCAGCATGTGCCGGTGGTCATCCTCAAGGTAGTCGAAGATGCCTTGTTCGAAGACGAAGAACCCACCGCTGACCATCCCTTCGGCCATCGTCGGCTTCTCATTGAATTCGACCACCTGAGAACCGCGCACGTGCATTTCGCCGTAGCGCGAGGTCGGGTGAACGCCGGTCACCGTGGCGACCCGGCCCTGGGCGCGGTGCAGGTCGAGGGAGGCGGCGATATCCACCGCGCCTACCGCGTCGCCGTAGGTGAAGAAGAAGGTGGGAGTGTCAATGAACTCCCGCACCTTGGCCAAGCGACCGCCGGTACCGCTGTCCGCTCCAGTTTCGGCGCAGGTAACCTGCCAGGCTTCGTCCACCGCCTTGCCATGAAACTCCGGCTGGGAATCGCCGTCGAGGGTCAAGGTGAAGGTGCGCCGCATTTCGTTGTAGCGCAGGAAGTACTGCTTGATCTCCCAGCCCTTATATCCCAAACAGAGGATGAAGCGACGAATGCCGAACTGACTATAAATTTTCATGATGTGCCAGAGGATCGGCTGATCGCCAATCTCGACCAGCGGCTTGGGTCGATACTCGGTCTGCTCGCGCAGACGGGTTCCTTGCCCGCCGCAGAGGATGACCACGGGAAGATCACGAATAGGTGGGCGATGGCTCATCGCATGGGGCTCCGGCAGAAGGCTGCGTAGATGAATTTGTAGAGGGCTCGCTCAGGGTCGGCGTGTGGGTCGGTTCTTAGGGTTCGTGTCGCGGCGAATTGTAGCGCACCGGGATGGGGTAGGATCCGCTGCGTCCTTCCTTGACCTGGAGATTCCACATGCGCAGTATGACCGGCTTCGGCCAAGCACGAAGAGAAGAAGACCGCTACGCCATCACGGTGAGCTTGCGTTCGGTGAATGGCCGATTTCTCGACCTCAAGATCCGTCTACGCGAAGAATATCGCTCCCTCGAACCTTCTGTGCGCGAGGTTCTCACGGGCGAGCTCGCGCGGGGCAGAGTCGAGGCCAATTTCGAGATCCGCCCGCTGGGTGAGCGGCGGGTCAAGGTGCAGGTGAACAAGCAAGTGGTGCGCAAGATCCATCGTGCCATGGGCACCTTGTCGCAAGAGGGGCTGCTCTCCTCCAACCTCTCCGCCTCGGACATTTTGCGGCTGCCGGAAGCCTTTGAGTTGCTGCGTTCGGAGAGGGGATGGCGCGAAACGGACAGCGCCTTACTCCAGAGTGTGCTCGCTTCGGCGCTCGAAGAGTTGGTCGAAGCGCGATCGATCGAGGGAGGCAAACTGGCTAGCCTCTTCGATGAACACTTGGCGGGGCTGGAATCGGCGATCGGCCGTTTGGCCAAGCTCACCGCCAATGGACAGAAAGAAGCGGCCAAGAACCTGCAAAACCGCCTTGAAGAGCTTCTCGGGGACAATACACTCGACGAAGCTCGGCTAGCGCAGGAGGTCGCGGTGCTCGCCGACAAGGTAGATGTGCGCGAAGAACTGGATCGCTTGCAAGTCCATGTCGACCACTTCCGAGAGGTTGCCGCCAAGCAGGGCGCGATCGGTAAGCGGCTCGATTTTTTGACCCAAGAGATCTTCCGCGAGCTCAACACGCTGGGCTCGAAGAGTCGCAATGCCGAGGTCACCAAGGAGCTGGTCGAGGCCAAGAATCTGGCCGAACAGATCCGCGAGCAGGTCCAGAACGTCGAATAGGGGGCTGGTACAATCCGCCGCCTAATGACCACTGGCGACCTGTTCATTCTCTCGGCACCTTCCGGCGCCGGGAAGACGACCCTGATCCAGCGGATGTTCGATCAAGCGCGCACCGCGGGAGCGCGGATGGTGTTCTCGGTCAGCCACACCACCCGTGCGCCGCGCATGGGGGAGGTCGAGGGGCGCGACTATCACTTCGTGGACCGCGAGACCTTCCGCCAGCTGGCGGCCGCGGATGGTTTCCTCGAGTGGGCCGAGGTGCACGGCAATCTCTACGGCACCTCTCGCAAGAGGGTGGACGACCAGCTAGCCGCTGGGGTTGACGTGATGCTGGACATCGACGTGCAGGGCGCCGAACAGGTGATCGCCAAACAACCGAGAGCGGTGAGCATCTTCGTGTTGCCGCCCAGTTATGAGGCGCTGCGCGAGCGACTCACCCGCCGCGGGCTCGATGACGAGGCTACGATCGAGCGCCGGCTGGCCGTATCCCTCTCCGAAATAGAGCGTTACGAGCAGTACCAATATGTTATCGTCAACGACGATGTCGACAAGGCGAGCGCGGCGCTGGCCGCGATCGTCCTTGAAAAACGACAACGGCTGGCGCGGATGCAGGATCAGGTGAAGGTCGTTTTGGAGGCCTTCGGTAGCAGACTTCCGAGCTAACCCCGCCTTGCTCTTAGACCTAAACAAAGAGGTAGTTTCACTTGGATATTTTCCCGGATCGGATCGATAGTAAATTCCGCTACGTTTTGATCGCGGCCACCCGTGCCGAGCAACTGATGCGTGGCGCCCGCCCAAAGATCGATGCCCCCTCGGTCAAGCTCACCACGATAGCCACCGACGAGGTGAGGAACGACCTCCTGGCTTGGGAAATGGGACCGGCTCCGCAGCCCGCGGTCGAAGAAGTCGAGCCAGCGACGGCAGAGTCCGCGGACTCCGCCAGCAGCGAGTAGCCAGCAACCCGCGGTGAAACTCGTCCTGGCTCCATGACGCGGCAGCCGCTGGATCCTCTCCTCGACTATCTCGCCGAAATCGGTTACCGCGAGGTCTACCTGGACTCGGTGGCCGCGAGCGAGGAGAGTCCCGCCCAGCCGTCCAGCGAGGAGTCCCCTCCTCGCCAGCCACTCGTAACTAGTGCCGAAGTGACGGCGAGCGCGGAGTCCGCTCCAGCGCGCCCTGGGCTTGCCTTCGCCGAACGGGTGGCGGCACTGGAGGAGTTGGCCGGCCAGGCTCAAGGGTGCGAGCGCTGCCGGCTGAGCGAGAAGCGGCAGAAGGTCGTCTTCGGTTCGGGCATCGTAGGTGCCAAACTGATGTTCATCGGCGAGGGGCCCGGAGCGCGGGAAGATCGTCAGGGGCTGCCCTTCGTGGGACCCGCTGGTGCCCTATTGACCAAAATTATCGGCGCCATCGGCTTGACCCGCGACGAGGTCTACATCGCCAACATCGTCAAATGCCGACCACCGGGCAACCGCGATCCTCGGCCGGACGAGGTGGTCGCCTGTCGCGGCTTCCTGGAACGCCAGATCGCCTTGGTCGGGCCCAAGGTCATCGTGGCGCTGGGCCGCGTGGCGGCGCAGACCTTGCTCGGCAACGACTTCACGCTCGGTCGGATGAGAAATCAGTGGTACGAGTTGCACGGCGTCGATTTGATGGTGACCTACCATCCGGCGGCCTTGCTGCGCAATTCCAGCTACAAACGGCCAACCTGGGAAGATATGCAAAAGGTCCGCGACCGATTGCTTGAAAGTGGCTAGCCCGAGGCTAGAAAAAGAGCATGATCGCACCGGCGGCCATCAGCGCCAGATCGACCAGCATGTGGCTCAACCACGACGGACTCAAGCCACCGTAGCGCTGGAGCAGGCCGCACCACAGGAGGCCACCGAGACCGACCGCCACCGCGGCGGGAGCGGCGTGACTCCAGAACAGCTCCGGCGGCACGAAGGCGGCCAGGACGATCACATGGTGGGAGGCGAAACCGACACTGCCGATCACCGCCGCGGCCGAGGCGGGCAGGTAGGCGCGCAGCCTCTGGTAGACGAACCATCGCCAGTAGAACTCCTCGAACAGCGAATGGAGGCAAGAGAGCGCCAGCGCCATACCGAGGTAAGCGAACGGTGTTTGGATGCGAAAATCGGCCAGTTTGGCCTGCATCTTCGGCATGGCGACTTGGCCCACCGCCGTGCCCTGGACCTGCCAGTGCCAGATCAACAACAGCGACGCCCCCATGACCAGTCCACTGAGCAGACCGGCGGTAAGACCGCGCCTGGCGAGCGACGAGCGTGGTTTCCGCCGCGTCAAGGCGATCCACAGGAGGGGGATGGCGAGTTGCAAGATCTTGCTGGCCAAGTAAGCCGCGCGGGCCAACGAGCTACCCTCCAGATGGACGAAGTAGTACCAGGCCCCGAGGGTCGGGAAGAAGAGTGCCAGAAGAACTAGGAGATCGGAACGAAAGGCTGTGCGGGAAGCGACCATTTGGGCGGATGATATCCCTTCGTGGCCATGCTCGTCATAGACTCACGCGGTGAGTTCGAAGCTAGGTTTGCCACCCCACGGCGCCCGTATTCTCGATCGCCTACGACGCTTCGAGCAACCCGTGGTGCAGCTGTGGGGATGGCCGGGGAGCGGCAAGGCGGCGATCGCGCGCTCTTTCGCCAAGCAACAAGGGGCGAAGGCAGCCTGGCTTGGGACCGCTCAACTGAGCTCTGGGGAAGGCGAGTGGCCCCAGGCTCCATGGCTCCTCGCCGAGTTCGCGGGCCAGATTTCGCTCGACTTTGGGTACCTTGGAGCGCAGCTACGCCAGGGGCAAAAACTACTCCTGATCGGAGAGGAGCACTGCGGCCTTTCTAGAACCCATCTCGGCGTCATCACCCCCCAAGAACTTCTCTTGACCGTAGCGGAAGTGACCATGCTCCTGGTGGCGAGTGGAGAAGGTGAACCGGTGGACGAAGGGGTGGTCAGCCAAATCCACGCGGCCACCGATGGCTGGTATGCCCCCCTGAGGAGAGTCCTGAAGAAGAGCGCGGGACCCGCGTCTGAAATGGCCGATGGCGCTAGCGAGCTTCTCTACGATTTCTTCGAGCGCCGGCTGCTGGCTCTTTTGCCTGACGACGAGATGGAAACGCTGCTCGAACTCTCCCTGATCGATTCCCTGAGCGTGGAAATCTGGAGCCAAGTCTGGTCTGACGCACCGGGGAGAGTCGCGAGTTGGGAAGCGCTTCGCCAGCGGTGGAATCTGTTCATCGAGCCAGTAAGGCCCGCCAGCGCACGGTTGCCTAGGCTGCTGGCCCAGGCTTGTCGGCGCCGGTTGGAGCAAGGCTGGCCGGCTAGCCGGGTTGCCGAGAAGTGTCGCCAATTGGCCCTCGTCTGCTATGGGCAGGACCGTCCAGAAGCGGCGCTAACGGCACTGCTCTTAGTCGGCGACTACGAACGAGCTTCCGAGTTGGCGCAGCTCAGTTGGCTGGCGGTCTGGAGTTCGGTGAGAGTTTCGGTGGTGCGCCAGGTCGTCGAACATGCCAGCTCCACCTCCAACCCAGCCTTCGCCTTCCTTCGCTGGTCCTTGGCGGCCATCGATGGAGAGCTAGGGACGGCGCGGGCCGGCCTTGAAGGGCTCGCCGCGCGCCAACGAAGCCACCCGCTGATCGCCGCCGTCGCCGCCCTGGCTCTCGCCGCCCTCGATCCGACCCCCGCCGCCGCCACCGCGCGCATGGCCAGGCAGGAGCTGAATCGTCGCGGTGAGAAGCAACGAGGAGAGCTGCGAACGCTCTTGCAATGGGTTGAGTTCGGCCACCTCAACGCGGTGGACGCCACCGAGATGCACTCTCTAGCCGGCCGTCTAGCCGAGCAGAGGAGGTGCCAGCTTCGGCCTACCCTAACCCCAGGAGGGGCGACGGGCGGCGCGCCGCGCAACGCCGTCACCGACTCGAGCCGCAACGGATTCGAGGTACAGCTTCTTGGCGTGCCGCGGGTGGTCAAACTGACCGAGGGCGAGGCGAGTGCCCTCGGTGGAGAGGAGATTCAATGGAGCCTGCGCCGCTCCTTCTTGATCTTTGCCTTCCTCGCCTCAGCGCAGGACGGCCGGGCCAACCGCGAGGCGATCGTCGAAGCCGCCTGGCCCGCCGCCGACGAAAGGCGGCTCGAACGCAACTTTCATCCCACCCTGAGCCACCTGCGCCGTGCCCTGCGCTCTTCCCCCAAGGAGCCTTCCTGCCTCGAATTCATCAATGGCGTATACCAACTGAACCCCCGGATCGACTGGCGGATCGACTGCCTGGAGTTCAGCCGGCTAGCTCAGGAAGGGCGACGGCAGGCGGAGGCTGGCCACGACGAGGAGGCAGTGATCGCCTACGAGTCCGCTTGGCGGCTCTACCGAGGGCCTTTGCTGGAAGGCTTTTACGAATCGTGGGTGGAAGAGCGCCGCGAGGCCCTGTCGGCTCTGCACCTCGACTCCCTGCGTCGACTGGGAGAGTTGCAGCTGGTGGTGGGCAATGCGGAGCGGGCCACCGACTGTTTTCGCGCCGTATTGACCATCGATCCATTGCAAGAGGGGGTCCATCTCTCGATCATGCGGATCTATGGTGAGCAGGGCCGCCGAGACTTGGTGCGCAAACAGTATGATCGTCTGACACAAATGCTCCGCGATGAACTCCTGGTCGAACCGATGGACGAGACCAACAGTGAATATCACCGACTGATGAGCTGAACGTCAAGGTACGGATAGAATGGCCGGAACGCAACGACTAGGCTCCAGCCGCGAACCCGCTGAGCGCCCTCTCTGAAGGACTCCCTTGATCC
>QIHU01000395.1 GCA_003231035.1 Acidobacteriota bacterium | reverse complement strand
GCGACCGTCTCACCGCCGCCCAGGACGGTGAAGCCGGGGCACGAAGCGATCGCCCGCGCGATCGCTTCGGTTCCGGCGGCGAAGTGCGGTTTTTCAAAGACCCCCTGCGGGCCGTTCCAGAAGAGGGTGGCGAGGGAGGCGATGCGCTGGGCGAAGCGCTCTCGGGTCTCTGGCCCGATGTCGAGCGGACGACCTCGCCGGGTTGGTCGGATGCGAAATCCGGGCTGACCACGAGATCGCTCGGGAGCAGGATCTCGACCCCCAGCTGAGCACCCCGGCTGAGGATTTCAGCGGCGGTTTCGATACGGTTTTCCTCGACCAGCGAGTCGGCAAGATCGTGGCCTTGCGCAGCGAGAAAGGTGTTGGCCATGCCGCCGCCGACCATCAACACATCGAGGCGCGGCAGGAGATTCTCCAGGGTATCGATCTTGCCGCTGATCTTGGAACCGCCCAGCAGGGTGCCGAACGGGCGTTGCGGTTCGCCGAGCAGACCACCGAGCGCTTCGATCTCTTTGACCATCAGCCGGCCCGCGGCCTTCTTGGCCAGCTGTGCCGGTACCCCGACCACCGAGGCATGGGCACGGTGGGCGGTGGCGAAGGCGTCGCCCACATAGAGGTCCGCGAGGTTGGCGAGGGCGGCGGCGAACTCGGCATCGTTGGCCTTCTCTCCGGGGTGGAAGCGCAAGTTCTCCAGCAGACAAACACCGCCCGGTTGGAGTTCGGCGACCTTGCCTTCGGCCCGCGGGCCGACGCAATCCGCTGCGAACAGAAGCGGCCGTCCCAGCAGCTCGGCTAAGCGATGGGCGACCGGTGCCAGCGAGAGTTCGGGGTCGCGCCGGCCTTGTGGCCGCCCACGGTGCGAGGCGAGGATGAGCTTGGCGCCCGCCTCCAGTAGCTCGCGCAGGGTCGGTAGGGCCTCGCTAAGCCGGGTGTCGTCCACCACCCTGCCGTCGGCGATCGGCACGTTGAAGTCGACGCGCACAAAGATGCTCCGCCCGGCCAGGTTGGCCAGGTCTAACGACTCAAGGGTCAGAAGTCGATGCACGTTTAGAAACCTCGTTCTTGGGGTTAGGACCGCTCGCTCATCCAAGCAATCAGTTCCGCCAGCCGATGGGCGTAGCCCCACTCGTTGTCGTACCAGGCGACGACGCGCAGCAGATGGTCGTCCTGTTGACACAGTAACGGCAGGTCGACGGTGGCCGAGTGGGGATCGCCGATGAAATCGGAGGAAACTAGTTCTTCGTCCGTGGTCGCGAGGATACCGCTCAAAGGTGGTTGAGTGGAAGCCTCGATGAAGGCGGCGCGCGCTGCCTCCGCCGGTGCCTTACGGCGAGTCTGTACACAGAGGTCGATCAGCGAACCGTCGGGAACCGGTACTCGGTAGGCTACGGCGCCGATCTTCCCGGCGAGCCCTGGGATCACCTCCCCGATGGCCTCTTGGGCATCGCTGGTGGTGGGGATGATGTTCAGCGCCGCCGCCCGGGCGCGCCGCGGGTCGGTGTGCGCCATGTCGACCAGCCGCTGGCTGTTGGTGTAGCAATGGACCGTCGACATCAAAGCCTGCTCGATGCCGAAATGCTCGTCGAGCACCTGGGCCACGGGCGCCAAACAGTTGGTGGTGCATGAGGCGTTGCTCACCACTCGATGGCGCAGCGGATCGAAGTCGTGGTGGTTGATGCCGACGCAGAAGGTGGCGTCTACATCGTTGGCGGTGGACGAGATCACCACCCGCTCAACGCCGTCACCAAGGTGACCGGCGGCCTGCCGCCGACTGCGGAACCGGCCCGTCGCCTCGACCACGATTCGCGCCTTGCTGGCTGACCACGGCACCTCGTGAGGGGTGGCATGAGCCCACAGGGGCACCTCGCGACCGTCGAAAATCAGGTGATCCGTCGCCGCTGCAACGTCGCCAGGAAATCGACCGTGCAAGGTGTCGTGGCGCAGGAGTCGCGCCAGGACTTCGGGTGGCGCGGGGTCATTGATCGCCACCAGCTCCAGATCGTCACGCAGGTGGGCGATACGCACCAAAGCGCGTCCGATACGGCCCAGGCCGTTGATGGCGAATAAATGCTTCATGGTTCATGACGGCGGTCGGAGAGGACCGGCGGCGCGGGAAGGGGCGGAGCATAGCAACCAGGGAGGCGATTCACCAGTAGCCGACTACCGGGAGATGGCGCTCTCACGGTGAACTCTGGCGCGGCACGACTCTTGCTCCGCTGGGATATTCGGGATAATCGGGATAATCGACCGCAACTGGACACTCGCCCGCTGAGGCAGGCTGGAAGGGTATTGGCATGTCACTTCGTATTCGGCTTTTCTTGCTGCTGAGCGCTTTGGTCGCCCTGTTGGTGGTGGCGCAAGCGTGGTGGGTGCGCTCGTTGGCCGAGGACTTGTCGGCGGAAATGGGTGAGGTGGTCTTGTCGGTGGGAAGTTCGGTGGCGACGGTGGTCGGCGGCGGCGATTTCGTGTTGACCGAACGGCGCGTGATCCAAGATGAAGAAGGGGCGCACCAGGTTTCGATCATCCGTAGGGTGCATACGACGTCGAGATCCAGCGGCCTTCAGGGACGGTCTTTGGCGGAGGTGAACGAGGAGGATGGAGAGGCAGGAAGAGCAGGGACGACCGAAGAAATTCCGAGCCAGCCAGCGCACGAGAATCACTTCCGCTTCGAGGTTCGTGTGGACTCAAAGGGGGAAGGTGGCGGCGAGGATCCCGTCTGGATCCGAGAGTCGGAACAAGAGATGACGGTGCTCCTCTTGCGCCAAGGGGGCGAAGACGAAGCGGCCTCGTTGCTCGTGCAAGGGGCAGGGCTCGATAGCGACATTCCGATTCCACAGGGTGGCTTGTCGAACCGGGTCGATCGTTTCGCCCGTCGGCTTCAGCTCGGTTCGTTCGCCCTGCTGGGGATCGGTCTGCTCCTCGCCGCCGCCGTGGCTCACCGGGTTTCGGCACCGCTTCGCCAGCTCAGCTCCGCGGCACGACGGGTGGGCGAGGGCGAGCTGGGGGTGCAGGCGCCGGTGCCCGCCGACCCTGAAATCGGTCTTGCGGTGCGCTCCTTCAACCGCATGTCTACGGAACTCGAGCAACTGGATCGGGCTTCGAAGTCCATGCAAGCCCGTCGCCATCTGGCTGAATTGGGCGAGGTCGGCCGGGGGTTGGCGCACAGCCTGCGCAACCCGCTCAATGCCCTGGGCTTGACCGTTGACGAGCTGGCCGCGAGGGCGAGTCACGGTGGTGATGATGGGGAGGGGGCAGAGGAGGAAGCTGGTGCCCTCGCCCTCTCGGCCCGTCGACAGATTCGGCGCATCGACAACTCGATTCGCTCCTTCCTGCTGCTCGCCGCCGAAGGGGTGGGAGCTGGCACTATGACCGAGTCAGTCGACTTGGCGCGGATGGTCGACGATGTCGTTTTGGAGGCGATCCAGGATGGCCGCGGGAAGGTTCGGGTTCGGGTCGAAGAGAGTGAGGAATCCGAGCCTCTGAGGGTGCGGGCGGTGGCCGCTGAACTGCGCGCGGTGATTCAAGCCTTGATCGTCAATGCCGTCGAGGCAAGCCCGCCGGGAGCCACGGTTCAGGTCCGCTTGTCAAAAGGGGTGGCACCTCGCGCGGGGGCGGGTCGCGACGAGGGTCCGGGGCGCAAGCGGGTGGAGGTCTGCGACCGAGGGCCGGGGTTGGCCCCGCAGGTGCGGGCGCGGCTCTTTCAGCCACACCTGACGACCAAGTCGGAGGGCTCGGGCATGGGACTTTTTCTCTCCCACCGCATCGTCACCGAGCGCTACGACGGTAGCCTGGAGTTGAACGAGCGGGCCGAAGGCGGAACCTGTGCCTTGCTCGAAGTCGCCGATCGACAACCGCCGCTGGATCCATCGCCCGAGGTACCAGGGGAGGAAGGGTAGAGCCATGGCTGAAGCACGGATTCTGGTGGTGGAAGACGACGCCGACCAACGCCGTCTGGTCGCCGCCCTCCTGGCCAAGGAAGGGTACTGGACGGTCGAGGCGGCGACGGTCCAAGCGGCGTTGGAGCAGCTGGAACATTCGCCCGTCGACCTGGTGCTCTCTGACTGGCAGCTACCCGACCGGGATGGCATGGCGTTGCTCGAAGCGGTGCGCGCGGGCGACGGTGCGCAAGCCGGGTTCATCATCATGACCGCTTACGGCACTATCTCCCGTGCCGTCGCCGCGGTGCGTTTGGGGGCCGATGACTATCTGACCAAACCCTTCGAGTCGCAGGCTCTCCTGCTGGCGGTCGAACGGGCGCTCAAGTCGCGTCAGCTGGAAGACGACAACCGCCGCCTGGCGCAAGAGCTGGGCGAGCGCGATCGGCTGGTGGAAATGGTCGGAGCGGCACCGGCGATGCAGCGACTGTTTCGCCAAGTCGAGAAGATCGCGGGCACTGACGCCACCGTCTTGCTGGCCGGTGAGAGCGGCACCGGCAAGGAGCTGGCGGCGCGGGCGCTGCATGCGCTGTCGCCGCGTGTCTCCGGCCCCTTCATCGCGGTCAACTGCGCGGCGGTGCCGGAGGGGTTGATCGAAGCCGAGTTCTTCGGCGCCGAGAAGGGGGCCTACACCGGCGCCGATCGCACCCGGGCCGGCAATTTCCAAGCGGCTCACGGCGGCACCCTCTTCTTGGACGAGGTTGGCGAGCTGCCCCTGGCGGTGCAGCCCAAACTCTTGCGCGCCTTGCAGGATGGCAAAGTGACGCCGGTGGGTGGCAACCGCGAGGTGACGACCGACTCGCGGATCATCGCCGCGACCAACCGGTCGCTCACCGCCGAGGTGGCGGCGGGCCGCTTCCGCGAGGACCTCTTCTACCGCCTCAACGTCGTTCCGCTGACCATGCCGCCGCTGCGCGAGAGGCGCGAGGACATCCCGATGCTGGTCGACTCCTTCATCGCTCGCTTCGCCCGTCGCCACGGGATCAAGGTGGAACCGATGGCCGGCACGGTGCTCAAGCGCTTGCTCGACTACGCCTGGCCGGGCAACGTGCGCCAGCTAGCCAACGCGGTCGAGCGGTTGGTCTTGCTGGCCGAGGATGGGCGGATGTGCGCCGACGACCTGCCGGCCGAACTGCTGGCCCCCGCCGAGGGCGACGGCGGCTTCCGTCTGCCCGCCGAAGGGATGCGCTGGGAGGACCACGAGCGGGATTGCCTGCGCCAAGCGTTGGAGCTGGCCGGAGGCAACCGGGCCCGCGCGGCGCGCCTGCTCGATCTGCCCTACAAGGCCTTCCTCTATCGCCTAGAGAAGTTCGCTTTGGACAAGTAGAACCTCCCGATTTCGGGAAGTCCCTTCCCTTTTGCGGTGGTCCTCGCTCCGCGACGAGGGGGCGACGAGAGATCCTGGGCCCTCTCTCTCGATCCTCTTCGAGGTGATTTGAGGTGATTTCCAGGTGAACCGGAGTTGCAGTCGACCCGCTTTCGGGAACCTCTCCCCGTTTGCGGAGGAAAAGCCGCGCGGCTGGGGCCACTCTGCCCCGCTTCGACCCGTGGCACGCTGGTTGCGATAGCGGTCGGGTGACAAAGAGCGGCTCGTGTCTCAGCGAGCCAGAACAGAACCCAAGGAGACGCAATCAGATGAACACTAAGCGCTGGACCCTCGCACTGGCCCTCTTCGCTCTCTTCGCGTTGAGCGCCTTGCCGACGTTGGCCGCGACCACTGAAACCACCACCGCCCATTTCGTGATCTCAAGCCCCGAAGCGGGCAACGCGGAATTCGACATCGAGAACCCGGAAGTCGGCGACGTCGAGACCTTCTGGACCGACACCGGAGAGCCGGTGACCGTCACCTACGACGACGAGGGTTTCTTGGTCGACATCGACGGCAAAGAGATCCGGATCTCGGCCGGCATGACGGGCATGCCGCACCTACCGCACGGCGCCAGCGGTTTTGTTTTTGAGAGCGATGACGAGCATGAGATCGTCCTCGACGGCTCGGCGGGCGACGGCCAGGTGATGATCTGGCATTCGGACGACGAAGAGGGCGAAGATGGTGAGGTGGAAAAGCGCATCCACGTCATCAAGCGCCACCACTCGACGGTTGAGATTGATGAGGATGGCGAAACCAAAGTCCTTCACATCCCCGGAGGCGACGACATCAAGGTGTTGCGCACCAAGGATGAGGAGGGCAACGTTCAGGTCAAGATCCTGCGCAATGGCGAAGAACTCGACCTCGAAGAGTTGGCCGACGGCGAAGGGAATGTGCGTATCATCAAGATGGGCGAGGGCCACGGTCCGCATTGTGCCGAAGGCGCCAACTGTGCCCACGGAGCCCACGTCATCATGATCGGCGAGGAAGAGGGCGGCGAGCCGCGCGTGATCAAGATCCACAAGAAGATGGGTGACAGCGGTGCAAGCGGCGGCACCCAGATCCAAGTGCGGATTCGCAAGACGATCGAAGAAGAAGAGTAGCCGCTCTTCGTTGAGCCTTCGATGTGGGGGGCGGGGCGAGCGAGCTCCGCTCCCTTTTTTTGTGGGATTCGCCTCATTTTGGACTCCACCTTTTCTTGGGGCTTGTCGTCGTCGTAGGATCGCTTCTCATGAGCAGCACGACGAGCCCACTGATCCTCGGCATTGAGACCTCTTGTGACGACACCGCCTGTGCCGTGGTCGACGGTTCGGGTCGAGTGCTCGCTTCGGTGGTGTCGAGCCAGTTGGCCGCGCACCGCCCGTACGGCGGAGTGGTGCCGGAGATCGCATCGAGAGAGCATCTCGCCAACTGGCCGGCGGTCTATGCCGAGGCGCTCGGCCGAGCCGGCGTGACTCTCGAGGATCTCGACGCCATTGCGGCGACCCGGGGTCCTGGCTTGATGGGCTCCCTTCTCGTGGGACTGTCGTTGGGCAAGGGGCTGGCCTACGGTCTCGACAAGCCCTTCTACGCCGTGCATCACCTGGAAGGCCATCTCTACTCGCCTTTCCTCGCCGCTTCGAGTGGTGGAGAGGTGGGAGGAGGGGCGGCGGTCGCGGTGGCGGAGAACTTCGTCGGCCTGGTGGTCTCCGGCGGGCACAGCTCGCTCTTCGCGGTGGACAACGGCGCGCTCACCACCTTGGCGCAAACCCGCGACGATGCCATGGGCGAAGTCTTCGACAAAGTCGGAAAGAGGCTCGGCCTGCCCTACCCACAGGGACCCCGGGTGGACCAGTTGGCCGAAGAGGGCGAGGGCCAGGCGGTCGCGATGGCCATCCCCCGAATGAGCGACGGCAGCCTCGATTTTTCGTTCTCGGGTCTCAAGAGTGACACTCTGCGCCGTATCGAGGCGTTGGAGAAGGA
>QIHU01000658.1 GCA_003231035.1 Acidobacteriota bacterium | reverse complement strand
CCTTGACCGTGCCGGTCGCCGCATTGACCACCGGGCTAATGCGCAGGACCCGCGCCGCGAAGCGTTCGCCGGGGAAGGCTTCCACGGTCAACTCCGCCGTTTGGCGCAACTTCAGCGACGACAGTTCGCGCTCCGGGATCTGGATCGGGCAGAGCAGCGGATCGAAATCAGAGAGGCGAAAAAGCTGGGTACCCACGGCCAAGGTCTGCGCAAACTTGACGTAGCGCTCGATGATCAAGCCGCTGAAGGGGGCTCGAATCACGGTGTAGTCCAGTTGAATCTTGGTGCTCTCGGCCTGCGCCCGCGCCGACTCTAGGCCGGACTTGGCGCGATCGAACTCCTCGCGGCTAATCAGCTTGAGGTCGATCGATTGCCGCGCCCGATCAAAGGCCAGCTCCGCTTCGGCAAGGTTGACTTGGGCGATCTCCAGCTGGGCCCTGATTTCGCGATCGTCCAACCGTGCCACCACTTGACCAGAGGCCACCCGTTGCCCTTCCTCGGCCAGCAGTTCGACGATCGGCCCCGCCGCGCGGGCGACCACGTCAACCTCGTTCTCCGCTTCCAGGGTGCCGTTGGTTTCTAGGTAGGACGAAATCGAGCGCCGTTCGACGCGAACCACTTCGACTGGCACCGCCGCCGCTGGAGGAGCACCGCCGGGGGGACCGCCTGGCCGGCCACCAGGACCGCCGCCTGGACGACCGCCATTTCCTCCACCCGCGGCCTCCTTGCCCTCGTCACCTCCACAGGCCAGCACCAGCGCCACCGCTAGGCTAGCGACAATCGGTGCCAACACTCCCCACTTCGATCGCATGGAAATCTCCCGGAAAACTACAACGCGGCCCGCTGCCTCGGTCGCTTCAGGCAGTGGCGGCGGCGCGCTTGAAAATTCGAGTCACATCGTCCACCAGCGAATAGATCGTCGGTGTCAGGATGAGAGTAAAGAAGGTCGAGGTGGTCAAGCCACCGAGAATCACCAAACCGACCGGCGCCCATTGCGCCGCGCGCCCTTCGACCTGGCCGAAAATCTCCGGAAGCAGGTACGGGGCGACCATCGGCGAGAGGCCCAGGATGGTGGTGACGGCGGTCATCAGGATCGGCCGTAGCCGGTGACGGCCACCGGCGACAATGGCGGCGTTGCGCTCCATGCCGCGCCTGCGCAGCCGGTTGATGTAGTCGATCAAGACAATGGCGTTGTTGACCACCACGCCGACCAGAATAATCGCTCCCATGTCGGTCATGCTGTCGCGCGGTTGGCCGGCGACTTTCATCACCAGTGCCACCCCGATCAACGCGAAAGGCACCGAGCAGATGATGGTCAGCGGCTGGGCGAAGCTCTCGAACAGGGCCGCCAGAATCATGTAGACCAGAGCAATGGCGAAGATCCAGGCGAAATTGGCGCCGGCGGCGTCCTTCTGCGCGTGGCGCTCCCAGCGGCCGAAACTCCACTCGTAACCGGGCGGTAGCGAGGTCGACCCCATAATCCCGCGCATCGCCCCCATCAGGCCGAAGGAGGCTCGGCGGGTGGCGGTGTCGGCGGTGATCGTCACCCGCGCCCGGCGGTCCTGCCGGTCTATCGAGCGCGGCCCGTTCTCGATCGAAAAATCGGCCAGGGCGCCGATGGGCAAGGCGACGTTGGCGACGAAGACCGGCACGTTCTTGAGCTGATCGAGGGTCTCGCGATCCTCGGCGGCGTACTGCATGATCATCTCGATCTCGCGATCTTCGGTCTTGAAGTAGGAGAGGGCGCGACCGGAGAGCGAATTGTTGACTGTCATCGCCACCGCTAGGCTCGACAGCCCCGCCGCCAAGGCCCGCTCGCGGTTGACCACCACCCTCAACTCTTGATCGCCGCTTTCCAGCGAACTGTCGACATCCTTGACCCCGGGCAGTGCTTGCAGCTGGCTCTGGATCTGGGCCGAGAGCCGCGCTAAGACCGCCGGATCGTCCCCCATCAGTTCCATGGTGACCCCCGAGCGGCCGTGGCGCCCCTCGGAGCCAACCTTGAATCCGACTCCGGCCTTGACCGGCATCAGCTCGCGCAGCCGGTCGCGTGCCTGGGCGGTGGTCAACTGGCCCTCCTCTTCGTCCACCAGGTAGATCTCAAACCGACGACCGCCCCTCCAACCGCCACGCGAGCGTCCCCCGGAGCGACTGAACTCGTAGGAAAAGTCAGCCAGATCGAGATCCTCGCGGTTTTCTTCAATGATTCCGGCCACCTCACCGTAGAGCCCTTGAATCTGCGCCAGCGAGTAGTTGCGCGGGGTGTCGATGTTGATCGTCACCTGGCGTTCGGTGGAGCGGCCAGAAAAGGAGCGCTCGATGGTGCCCAGCAAGTGCCACGCACCCCAAGCGAGAGTCGCCGCGACCACGACCACCACCACGCGGTAGCGCAGGGTCCAGTCGATCACTCTGGCGTAGAGGCCGGTCATCCAGTCGATCACCTTGGCACTCTTGCGCACTGACTCGCCCGCCAGCAGGAAAGCGGCCACCATCGGCACCACGGTCAAGGCGACGATCAGCGAAGCGACCATCACCACTACGATGGTGGTACCGGCGTCGCTCATGAAACGGCTAAAACCACCCTTGGCGAGGAAGATCGAGGGGATGAAGACGCAGATCGTGGTCAAGGTCGAAGCGGCGATCGGCAGGGCCACCTCACTGGTCCCGGCCAGGGCGGCATCGACGGCGCTACGCCCCTCGTCTTGACGATGGCGAAAAATCGACTCGATCACCACGATCGAGTTGTCGACCAGCATGCCCAGAGCCAGCATCATCCCCATCAGGCTGACCACGTTGAGGGTAATCTCGGAGAGTTCGGCCTGGCGCATCAAGAACATGATCGAAAAGGTGAGAATCACCGACAAGGGAATGGCGATCGCCACGAGCAACGTGGTGCGGATCCGGCGCAGGAAGAAATAGACGAACAAGACCGCCAGCGCCGCTCCCAAGAGTCCCGCCTGCGCCAACTGCGATAGCCCCTGGCGCACATCCTTCGAGGCATCTGAGTAGACCCGAATGTAGAGTCCTTCGGCCTCGGGAAGAGCGTTGACCTCGGCGATCTCAGCCTTGACCGCTTCCACCACCTCCAACAGATTGGCGGTCGAGGATTTGTTGATACTGACGGTCAGCGCGGAGGAGCCGTTGAGATAGGTGAAATTCTGCTGCTCCGGGAAATCGAAGACCACCTCGGCGACATCGCTCAAACGCAGCCCCCCACCGATCGGAAGAGCGCGAATCTCTTCGAGCGTCGCCAGCTCGCCAACGCTCCTCACCAAGAGCTTGCGGCTCCCTTCGGTGATGTACCCCGCGGAGAGGTTCATATTGTTCGCCCGCAGCAACGCCGTCAGCTGGCGCACGTCCACGCGGTGGCTGCGCATTCGCGCCGGATCCAGGTTGATCTGCAACTGGCGCGAGCGCAGCCCATTGACCGCCACCTGCGCCACTCCCTCCAACCGCTCTAGCCGCCGCTGGATGACATTTTCGGCGAAATAATAGAGGCGATCGGACGGCCAGTCACTGGTGACGTGGAAGCGCAGCACCGGAATGTCGGTGGACTGGAAACGGCGAATGCGCACCTGTTCCAGATCGGCGGGTAGAAGGTGGCGCACCCGATCGACCCGGTCGCGGACCTCGACCGCCGCCAGATCCATGTCGGTGCCGTCGATGAAAGTGATGTTGACGTTGGCGTTGCTGGCGGTCGCGGTGGCGGAGAGGGTCTCGATACCGCTGACCGTGGCCAACGAGCTTTCGAGCGGGCGTACGATCAGCCGTTCGATCTCTTGCGGCGAAGAGGAACGGTAGGGGGCGTTGACCGATATGTTCGACGACGAAAAGGCCGGCAGATACTCGAGCGGCAGCCGAGTCAGCGAGATCCAGCCCAGCACCAAGACCCCCAGAACCGCCATCCCCATGGTCACCCGCCGGGTCACCGCGAAGCGGGCGATGGGGTTGGCCACGAAGTCGCTCGGGCTAGCGCCGGGTTGCTCTTGAACGTCCATCTTCGAATCCTACCGCGCTGCGCCTACAAAGATGCGAGGAAAATGTAAACCTGTAGTAGCTCGCCCTGGACGCCGCGCGGCAGTGCCGCCGGCGTCAGCGCCAACCACAGATCACCAAAACCGCCGCCAGCCAGCCCAACCACTGCACCACCGCACCGGGCCAGAGACTCAACGAACGCTCCCGTATCATGCCCAAAGTCAGTCCAGAGAGAAGCCCACCCACCAGTACCATCGCCGTCTCGATCCAAACGGAGCCGACGGTGAACGGAAGGCTGAGCATCCCGGCTCCCAGGGCGGTCAAGCTCACCAGACCACAGAGGGCGGCTGAGACGAGGGTCGGCACCGAGACAAACCACTTGCCAGCGACCGCCTGCACCGGGAAGTCTAGTAAGAGCAAACCATGAGTCAACCCCCGCCACGATAACTCCGCGGCCAGCGCCCAGAGGGCCAAGACCACCACCACCAACGCCTGAGTACCCCCGCCCCAGCCGGCGACCGGTCCCACCACCGGGTCGATCCAAGCGCCACAGAGGAAGGCGCCGATGGCTCCGAGGGGGGCCAGGAGAAGCCAGTCCCTACCCGCGGGTCGACGCCAACCAAAGAGCCAGACCCGCTTGCGATGGGCAAATTGCAGGGTCAAGAGGGTGGCCAACCCGAGTACGGCAACCGCCGCCGTGGCCAACCGCCGCGCCGCCCCGGCGGCGTTTTGCGTCGGGCCCGCGATCAACTGCCACACCACGATGACCAACCCGGCCAAGGCGGCAAGCCCACCGCTCAGCAAGAGGGCGAGTCCCACTTGCTTGAGCTTGGCGACCTTGCCGCGGTGGCGGTAGGCCTGCCACAAGGCGGCGCCAATCTCGCGCGGTTTGAGGCCGGTCCCGGTCGGCCGAGGCGAGCCGCCTATCTCGTCCGAACCACCCCAACGCTTCGCGGCGGGCCGACCGTCGACCGCCGGATCGAGGAGGTTCAAGGTGTCGTAAGCGGCCACCAAGTCGATATCGGCCAGCGAGGCGGTACGGCGCAGGGTGTAGTGGCCCGACTCTTTCTCTAGCGCGATGATCCCCAGCCGATCGCCCCACAGCCCCTTCAATCGCTTCTCGACTTCGAAGATTCCGGCGGCATCCCGGCAGATCACCGCCGTCCGCTCGCCACCGATCTCAACATGGCCGTACTCCTCTTCGACACAGGCAAAACCTTCAAAATCGTCGCGCTCGTAGACCAGTTTGTCGATCTCGCCCAACATCTCGACCACGTACGATCCAAGGTCGGCTTGGGCCCACTCACCGGCCTGTTTGAGTTCGAGCTCAGGGCGATGGAGCCGGTCGAGAATCTCGCGGGTTGGGGCGAGCAGCTCCCGCGGCAAGCCGCAGTACTCGGCCACGTCGAAGGCGTTGGCATCGATCGCTCCCTCCAGACGCAGCAAGGGAACGATCGCGTCTCGACGATCCGGCGACAGTGCCAACAGTCGTCGGTAATTGAGCAGTACCCAGAGGGCGAACAGGGTGTCCAGGTCAGGCTCATTGGCGTAAATCGACCAATCTCCCTTGTCCAAGGTCAACCCCTTGACCACCAAAACCAGGGCCTGTTCACAGGCCGCTAGAGTGAAGGCGCGCAGGCAGCCTTCGTGGTGATCCAGGTTGTAGAACTGCTGCTTGCTGTCGATGGTGGGAGCGAACTGGCCGGCACCGTCGAGAAGAATCACCCGCTCGCCCAAACGGCGCGCCTCGACCTCGGTGAAGGCATAGCCGCGATCCAGGTGGACCCGCAAGCCGGGAGCCTCCCGGCAGCGCAAGTAACCCGCATGCTCGTCGTCCGCGGGATGAAAGTCGTAGCGCCGCGGCAAAGCGTGCAGCCGGTGCTCACCACTTTCCCAAGCGGGGCGTTCGGCGGCTTCCGAGTTGGCTGAGTCGGCCCTCGCGAAGTCAGATCGGAAGCGCACCACACCCGTCGACCGCGAAGTGTCCGTGCTCGCTACTCGACCGGCCCGCCCGCGCAGAAACCGGCCGTCGGATTCTTCTCCCTGCGTCTTTGCCAAATTAGGCTCCACTACTGACAGGGGAGCGAGTATACGCTGGCCCGCCCTCCAGCAGCTGAAAAAACGAGGCCTCCGGCGCCCGAGGCCGCCCCTCGGACTAAGATCAAGCAATCGGGTCCCCTTCACCTCAACACTCCCGGATAGGACCGCCATGCCGCGTCAACAGCTCCGTTTCGTCATGTTCTCTTGCGCTCTTTGCTTCCTGCTCAGCGCCCCTTCGACGGGAGCGGAAGGGAGCGCCGAGACCCTGGAAGGCTTCGCCCGCGACTTCACTGGCCAGACCCTCCGTTTCGACTATTTTCACAGCGGCACCGCCGGTGAGGAGCGCTTCTCGCTCGACGCCGTCCGCCTGGAAGGTGACTGGCCTGGGAGTCGCACGCGGCTGGTGGACAACACGAACCTCGGCAAGTATCTCTTCGCCGTGCGCAGCGCCAAGAGCGGGCGGCTGCTCTACTCGCGCGGCTTCGCCAGCATCCATGGCGAGTGGGAAACCACCGGTGAGGCCGCCGGCAACTGGCGTACCTTTCACGAGTCGCAGCGCTTCCCCGAGCCCCGGCGGCCGGTCATCTTGGTTCTCGAAAAGCGCGACGCCGAGGGCCAGTTCGCCCAGATATTCTCGATCGAGATCGACCCGGCGCAGCGCTCGGTCCAGCGCGCCGCGGTCACCAACCAGGGCACCCTCCGCGAGCTAGCGATCCACGGACCGACTCACAACCACGTCGACCTGCTCTTCCTTGGCGACGGCTACACCGCGAGCCAAGAGAGCCAGTTCTTCGCCGACGCCGAGCGCGCCATGGGCTACCTCTTCGCTCACCAACCCTTCGCCCGCCACCGCGAAGCCTTCAACGTGCGCGCGATCCACTCGCCGGCCGCCCAGTCCGGGATCACCGATCCGCGCGCCGGCAGCTGGCGCCAGTCGCCCCTGGGCCTCTCCTACAACGCCTTTGATTCGGAACGCTACGTCCTGACCTATGCCAACCGAGCCCTGCGCGAGATTGCCGCCCAGGCTCCCTACGATGCCCTGATCCTCCTCGCCAACAACACCAAGTACGGCGGCGG
>QIHU01000580.1 GCA_003231035.1 Acidobacteriota bacterium | reverse complement strand
TGCCACCGCTGACTTTCGGCGGCCCCTTGAAGCTGCCGGCGGGGAGTTGGCCGGGGAGACTCGCGCCTGCGAGTTGGATCGCTCGGGCGGCGCGCCGGCAGGCAGCTCGTGGCGGACCGGCGGTGATGGTCTTCCATCCGTGGGAGGTCTCAGGCCGGCCGACCCCCGGCCCGTTGGCCGGTTTTGCCCGCTTTATTCACGAAACCGGCCGCAGCGGATATCGAACCAAGCTAAGCTGGCTGGTTCGGGCCTTGCCGTGGTCCCCGATCGAAGAAATCCTCGCGGCCGAGGCAACCGCAAGAGAATATTAGTGTTGGCCAATAGGGTCCGCGGATGTCGAATGAAAGGGATGGAATGCAGGGAAAGGTAGCCGCGACGGCTCGAATGCTAGCGGCCAAGGGCATGCGGGTTGCGGTGACGTACCTCAGCCGGCGCGAGGAAGCCGAGGCGGTGGCCAGCGAGATCGGCGGGCGCGCCTATCCGCTCGATGTGGGGGATGGCGCTCAGATCAAGGAGCTCGCGGGCAAGGTCGAAGCCGATCTCGGACCGGTGCAGGTGCTGGTGCACAACGCTGGGATGATCGACGATTCGCTCCTCATTTTTCTCTCGGAAGAAAAGTGGGACCGGATCAACGACGTCAACCTCAAGGGCCCCTACTTGCTGACCAAGGCGTTGATCAAGGGGATGCTCAGCCAGAGGTGGGGGCGGGTGATTTCGATCGCTAGCGAGAGTGGCGTCTTGGGCCACGTGGGGCAGGCTCACTACAGTGCCGCCAAGGGAGGTTTGATCGCTTTCACCAAGGCATTGGCCCGGGAAGTCTGCTCGTTCGAGGTCACCGCGAACACCATCGCTCCGGGATTCATCGATACCAAGATGCTGGCTCCGATCCCCAAAAAGAAGCTCGACGCCTACTTAGAGAGGGTGCCGCTCAAGCGGTTGGGGCGCCCCGAAGAGGTCGCCGCGCTGGCCGCCTTTCTCGCTTCCGAGGAGGCGGGATACATCACCGGTCAGACTTTTCGGGTCGACGGTGGTTTGGTGATGGCTTAGCCACTTTTCTTACCCACCGAGGGGTTGCGCCCGTGCTACCATCCGCCGCTATGAGTGAGAGTTCCACCGCCGCGGATCTACGCGGTCGCATCAAGCAGACCATTGTAAATCGCCTCAAACTAGAGATGGATCCTTCCGATATCGGTGACTCCGACCCCTTGTTCGGCGAGGGGCTCGGTCTGGATTCCATCGACGCTCTGGAACTTGTCCTAGGGGTCGAGCAGGAGTTCGGCGTCAAGATTGAAGATGAAGAGGTCGGCGCCCAGGCGTTGGCGTCCGTGGAGTCTCTGGCTGACTTCGTTGCCGCCAAACAGGAACTCGCTGGCCAGGAAGCGGCTTCGTAACTCTGGCTAGCCGCTCCCTTCCGCATCGGTTCCCGTTTCGCTTCATCGATCGAAGCGAAGAGGGCACGGTGATCGTCCGGCTGACCGGAGGCTCCGCTTGGAGCCGAGGCCGAGGGGCGATGCCTTCGGTTCTAGCGATCGAGATCCTGGCGCAGGCGGTGGCGGTGGCTCTGACCGAGGGTGACCTCGGTGGCGCTCCGATGGTCCTGGCGGGGATTGACGACGCTCGGTTTGAGTCGCCCTTGCGCCCCGCCGACACGCTGGTCGTCCACCTCGTGGTGGAGGGCCGCTTTGGCCGTATGATCAAGGTGCGCGGTACCCTGAGCCATGAGAGTTCCGGTGATCTGGTGGCCAGTGCTAGCCTGTTGTTGGCCGGGTAGATTGCGCGCCACCGAAGGGACAAGGATGGTGCGAAAGGGGGGACTCGAACCCCCACGGTATTGCTACCACAGGGACCTGAACCCTGCGCGTCTACCAATTCCGCCACTTTCGCCGAACATCACTGCCGCTGAACGTCACCGCGCCGCCGAATTCGGCCGCGTGGTACGCGAGGCGCGATTCTAGGAGACGGCTCCAGAGGTGTCAATGACCGATCACGTTGAAAATCCAATTGCAGCTCACCCTGAGGGGGTGACCATCGAGCCGGGGACGGAGGCGGTCCTCGAGGCCGACCTCCTCGCCTCGGTCATCGCGCGCGGGCGCCGGGGAGCGACCACGCGGGAGTTGGCGAGCAGTCTGGCACCACGGCCCAACGACGATGCCCTACGTCGAGCCTTGGAACGGCTTGAGCACGGGGGCGAGATCGTGTTGCTGGAAGAGCGTTGGATAGCTCTGGCCCGCACCGAGTTGGCGATTGGCAGGTTGGAACTGTTATCCAGTGGAGACGGGCGCTTGCACCCCGGCGAGGCGCGAGGCGAGCCCTCCCATTTCATCTCGCGCCGTCATCTTCAAGGTGCCTTGCCGGGAGATCGCGTGGTCGTCGAGCCGGTCACGGGACGACCCCGCACGAGTCAGCGCACCGCCCGCGGAGGGGGTAGTGGGCACCGTAGCTCGGTGCGAAAAGGTGAGCTACCCCGAGCGGCGGTGGTGCGCGTCCTCGGTGCGCCGAGGATGCTCGTCGGTCAGGTGTCGCGCCAGGAGGGCGGCCGTGGCAGGGTGGTCCCCTTCGATTCCCGTCTGCCGTTTGAAGTGGTCCTCAAGGAGGGTGGAGATCTGGCCACTGGCGAGTACGTCCGGGTGGAGCTCCTGCGTAGCCGCCGGCCGGACAGCTTTCCGCGTGGGCGGCTGGTCGAACGGCTCGGGACCCTCGACGAGGCCGGCACCGACGTGCGCGTGGTCCTGCGTCACTTCGACATCCCGGATTCCTTCCCGGCCGCGGTGCTGGCCGAAGCCGAATGCTTGCCGCCCTCACCGAGCGGCGAGGAGTTGGAAGGGCGGCTCGATCTGCGCGGGCAAACCGTCTTCACCATCGACGGCGACTCGGCGCGCGATTTCGACGACGCGGTCTCTTGGCGAGACCTGGGTGATGGAAACCACCAGTTGGGAATCCACATTGCCTCGGTGTCCAGCTACGTGAAGCCGGGGAGCGCCCTGGATCGCGAGGCCTACCGGCGAGGTACCAGCGTCTACTTCCCGGACGGCGCGGTGCCGATGCTTCCCGAGCGGCTCTCCAACGGGCTGTGCTCGTTGCGGCCCAACGAGCCGCGGTTGACCCTCTCGGTCTTTCTCGACATCGACCCCGAGGGCACGGTGATGCGCAGCCGCTTCGCCGAGTCGGTGATCGAGAGCGCGCACCGGCTCACCTACGAGCAGGCGCGGCGGATCCTCGAGGATACGGACTGCGAGGAACGCCAACGGCTGGCCCAGGTCGTCCCCGCGCTGGAGGCTCTGGAGCGGGCGAGCCGTACCCTCACCGAGGCCCGCCGCCGTCAGGGTTCGCTGGAATTCGACTTACCGTTGGCCGACCTGGTGCTGGACGAGTCTGGCCAGACGGCCGCGGTGCGCACCAGCCGCCGCAACGTCGCCCACCGCATCATCGAAGAACTGATGATCGCGGCCAACCGAGCGGTCGCTCGCGAACTGGACTCGGTCGGTGCCGGCTGCCTCTTTCGCGTCCACGAGCCGCCGCGGCGGGGCTCGCTGCAAGAGCTGGCGCGGAGCTTACGGTTGTTCGGCCTCGACCTCGATGTGGAAGCCGCCACCGAGAGTCCCATGCCTCTGCGCGAACTGCTTCGCCAGGTTGCTGGGCGGCAAGAGGAGGACTATGTTGGAGGAGTCGTCCTGCGCTCGCTTCAGCGCGCGCTCTACCAGCCCGACAACCGTGGCCACTACGCCTTGGCGGCGGAGTGCTACCTCCACTTTACCTCCCCCATCCGGCGCTACCCGGATCTACTGGCCCATCGTGCGTTGGTGCGCCATATTCGCCAGAGTGACCAAGAAGGCGCCGCGGCCGGGCAACCCGCGGCCGATTCGTCGAGAGCTGACGCCGAGGAGCTGCGCTTGGAGCGCATGGCGCGGCAGACGAGTTCGACCGAACGGCGCGCCGAGCGGGCGGAGCGCCAGCTACGTCAATGGAAGCTGGTCCGCTTCATGGCGACCAAGATCGGTGAGCCGTTTGCCGGAAGGGTGACGGGAGTGGAGAAGTTCGGCCTCTTCGTGCAGCTGGTGGAGATGCAAGTCGACGGGTTGTTGCATGTGGCCAACATGGGAGAGGACTATTTTGCCTTCGACCCCGAGGGCCATCGTCTGACCGCCGAGCGCAGCCGCCGTAGCTATCGCCTTGGCGACACCATCGAAGTGCGTTTACTTGCCGTCGATGAGCGCCGCCGAGGGCTGGATCTGGCGCTGATCGAAGGGGGGGAACTTCCTCGTCGCGAAGAGGGTCCTACAGGTGGAGCCACACGGCGCCGCCGACGCCGCCGATCATCCCGCTAGTCGCCGAGATCCACGCCCTTCCCATCGTCGGATTGCCCAGGAGTCTTGCCTCATGCTCGCCACCGAAAAGTCTGCCAGCCCTGGTAGAGTTAGCACCATGATCTACCGTTCATCGCCGCCCCGCGGAGCCCGTTGCGAGCCTGCCAGCCTTGGCTGGCGCCGGCCCTTCGTAGGGTGCTGCCTGGTCGCGGTTCTCGTCTTGGTCGCGACGGGCTGCTCGCCGTCGGACTCCGTCGAAGAACAGGCGGCCGATCGCCGGGAGGTCCTGGAGACGCTGAAAGGTTATCTGGCACTGCTCAGCGAGGGTTATGCCACCGGTAACCTGGAGCCGATGCGAGAGCTGGCCGCGGAGAAGGAAGTGGCGATGGTGAGCAAACAGGTCAGCGAGTACATGGCCTTGGGCTTGGTGGTCGATGCTCAGCTGCGCGAGATCACCCTAGAAGACTTAACCGTGTGGAGCGTCAACAACGCCTATGCGACGACGGTGGAGGTTTGGGATTTGCGCAAGAAGGTGATGGGGACCGAGCGCTTGCTGTCGGAGGCGCTGGGACGCAGCCATCGAGTCAAGTACCAGCTCAAGCGGCGGCCCGAGGGGTGGCAAGTGCTGTATCGCGAAGCGCAGCCGCTCGAATGAGCGCACCTCCACCTCCACCGGCACCGATCGTCCGCGTCGCGGCGACGGTCGCCATCGTCGGTCGGCCGAACGTTGGAAAATCGACCCTGTTCAATCGCTTAGTCGGCCGTCGGCAGGCGATTGTGCACAACCTGCCTGGGGTGACTCGGGATCGCCTTTTTGGTCACTTCGAACTGGCCGAGGGCCATACCCTAGAGTTGATCGATACCGGCGGACTCGTCCCAGGGGACGACCCCATCGGGCTCAATGATCAGGTCTTATTCGCCGTTGAGGAGAGCGATCTCCTGTTGTTTGTGGTCGATGGTCGCGAAGGTCTTCTGCCCGGCGACCGGGAGGTTTGGGAGACCCTACGAAGGTTTGGCAAACCGGCCTTTCTGGTGGTCAACAAGTCGGACGTCAAGCACGCCGCGGACCGTTTCGCGGAGTTCTATGAACTTGGCTTGGAGGACCAGTTCTTGGTCTCCGCTGAACACGGTCGTGGCATCGCCGATCTGCGTGAAGGGCTGGCCCTGCGCATTCCACCGTTACCCGACCAGCCCCTGCCGGTGAGCGCACCGACGGTGGCGATCGTGGGGCGACCCAATGTGGGAAAATCGTCACTGGTGAACCGCATTGTCGGCCATGAGCGGGTTCTAGTCTCGGAGATCGCCGGCACCACTCGCGATCCCATCGACACCCTGCTCGAGCACGAAGGCAAGTCCTACCTGTTCGTCGACACCGCGGGTATCCGTCGCCGTAGCCAGGTCTCCGGCGTTGCCGAAGGGCTGGCGGTGATGATGGCGCGGCGGCAGATCGAGCGTTGTCGCATTGCCATCTTGGTGATCGATGGGTCGCAAGGGGTCACCAGCGGCGATTTGGCGATTGCTGGGGCGCTATGGGAGAGCGGGCGCGCGGCGGTGGTGGCGATCAACAAGTGGGATCTGGTCACCGGCGAGGCGCGCGAGCAGCTGGATCTCAGTTGGGAACGGTTGGAGGAAATCCTCTATGACCCACCGCGGGTCAATATTTCCGCCCTCTCGGGACGCTCGGTCCATAAGCTCTTCCCGGCGATGGACAAGGCGCTCGACTCCTTCAATCTGTCGCTCTCCACCTCGCAGGTCAACCGACTCTTCGAGGATGCGGTGCGGCGCCACAAGCCTCCCGCGGTGAAGGGCAAGGCCTGGAAGCTCTTTTACGCCACACAGGTCTCTTCTGGGCCTCCCACCTTCATGCTCTTCGCCAATCGCACCTTGCCTCGCCAGGATACCTACAGGCGGTATCTAGAGAACCGTCTGCGCGATGAACTGGAACTTGCCGGGGTACCGATTCGTTTAGTGATTCGCCGACGTTGAGTGAGAGGCTCAAAGAGGTGTCGACCCACGCTCACCAAGGAAAGAGGCGCAGGTGACTTGCTGGTGCTAACTTGATCCCCTATACTTCACCTATTCCTTTCACGTTCAGCGTGGCATAATTTTTTTTTGGAGCGGGCATTTGACGAACAACTGGCCAGTGGTTTTAGGAGAGAACTCCAAACGGAGTTCGCAGTGAGTGGCGTCAAAGGCAAAGGACGAAAAGGGCTGACCAAGGCCGACCTGGTGGACGCTGTGTATCACCGTCACGGAGGGCTGACCAAGAGCGAAGCCGCCGAGATCGTGGGGCAGATTTTCAGTACCGTCAAGACCACTCTGGTCGACGGTAGACCGGTTCGAATCAAGAACTTTGGTAGCTTCGAGGTCTCCCCAAGCCCAGGGCGAGTCGGGGTCAATCCCTTGAGCGGCGAGAAGTTGTTTATTCCCGCGCACAATCGCCTCCACTTTCGGCCGGCTCGCCAGCTGCGCAGCGTGGTGAAGGACAAGCGCACCAGCGAGGACTAGCCGGACGGCTCCACCGAGCCTTCGCGACCTCCTGGAGAGTGACAATAAGCAGATGGCGCGCAAACAGCAAGCAGCTAAGCAGCTCTACTACAAAATAGGGGAGGCTTGCCGGTTGCTGGAGATCCAACCCTACGTCTTGCGCTATTGGGAAACGGAGTTTCCGGTACTGGCTCCCAGCAAGAGCAAGTCGGGACAACGGGTCTACAGCGACAAGGAACTCTCCCTGATCCGGCGGATCAAGGAGCTCTTGTACGAAGAGGGCTACACCATCGCCGGGGCGAAGAAAAGGCTGGAAGCCGAACTGGAAGCCGGTGCTCCAACCCCTTCGGTGGCTGCGCCGCCGGTTACGAAAGAAGGTGAAAAAACGGCGCCGAAGGTCGATGCCGCGACAGTTTCCGCCTCGGCGGACAACTCGGTGCTTGACAGCACGGTGTCCGAGAAGTTAAAAACCCTTCACGAGGGGATCACCGCAACTTTGCGCGATGCGCGTGAGATCTTGAGTCTGCTCAACTCCTCGTAAATCGACGGTTCACCACGCCCTCGGGGTCTGTGGATTTTGAACAGCGATAGCGCTTCCGGTCGGGACGTGGCGCAGTCTGGTAGCGTACCTGAATGGGGTTCAGGGGGTCCCGGGTTCAAATCCCGGCGTCCCGACCATCTTCCTA
>QIHU01000117.1 GCA_003231035.1 Acidobacteriota bacterium | reverse complement strand
GACTATGACGCCTATCTGGCTCCCCTCTTCGACCACTTCCACCAGCACCCGGAACTGAGCTTCCGCGAGACCGCCACCGCCGCCCGCCTGGCCAAGGAACTGCGTTCTCAGGGAGTTGAAGTGACCGAAGGGGTCGGCACCACCGGCATCGTGGGCATTCTCAAGAACGGCGCCGGGCCGCTGGTCCTGGTGCGTGCCGACATGGACGGCCTGCCGGTCAAGGAAGACAGCGGGGTCGCGAATCCCTCGATGGTGACCCAGGAAGACATCGACGGCATCGTCAAACCGGTGATGCACGCCTGTGGCCACGACGTTCACATCACTTCGCTGGTGGGAACCGCTCGCCAGCTGGTGGTGCTCAAGGACCGCTGGTCGGGCACTGTGATGTTCATCGGTCAACCGGCCGAAGAGCGCATCAGCGGCGCCAAGGCGATGCTCGAAGACGGCCTCTAC
The DNA here is from genome assembly GCA_003231035.1 of Acidobacteriota bacterium. GTDB lineage: Bacteria > Acidobacteriota > Thermoanaerobaculia > Multivoradales > SZUA-115 > SZUA-115. The sequence continues at coordinate 6,656 of QIHU01000117.1, read as the reverse complement.
GACCGCTTCGGCGTTCCCGACTATGCCCTCGCCTTCCACGTCGCCGCCGGTGAGCCGGCCGGCAAGGTCGCTCTGGAAGGCGGGCTGATCGCCTCCTCTTCGGACAGTGTCGACATCACCGTCCACGGCGTCGGCGCCCACGGCGCCTCGCCGCACAAGGGCAAAGACCCGATCTACATCGCCTCACAGATCGTCATCGCCCTGCAAGGGTTGGTCAGCCGCGAACTCGGCCCGCTCGAGCCCGGAGTGGTCACCGTCGGTTCCTTCCACGGCGGCTTCAAGCACAACATCATCCCCGACCAAGTGAAGCTCCAACTCACCGTGCGCGCCGACAGTGAAGAGACCCGGGCGAAGCTCCTAGAAGGGATCGAGCGGATCGCTCACGGCGTCGCCCGCACCGCCGGCCTACCCGAAGGCAAACTGCCCAAAGTGGAGCACGACTTCGAATCCACCCCTACAACACTCAACGATGTGGAGTTGTCAGCACGAATTCGCACCGTTTTTGTGGACGAATTCGGCCAAGAGGGCGTTTTCGACGATGTCCGCCAAGGCATGGGTGCCGAAGATTTCGCCTACTTCGTACAGACCGAGGACAAGGTCCCCGGAGCCTATTTCTCAGTCGGCGGCACCTCCCAGGCGGACCTCGATGCCGAGCAGGAAGGAGGCCCGCCGGTCCCTTCACACCACTCGCCGTTCTTCAAGATCGAACCCGAGCCGGCGGTCACTTCGGGAGTCCGTGCCATGACCGTGGCGATCATGGAATTGCTCCCGGCGAACTAGTTCGAAGCTAAGAGCCCACCACCACCTCGCCGTCTTTGACCACCGCGGCGACGGGATTGACGCCGAAGTGGTAGGCGAAGTTGAACAGGTTGGGGGCGTCAAGGAGGACGAGATCGGCCCGTTTGCCCTCTTCGACGGTGCCTATTTCCTCGCCCAGGCCGAGGCAGCAGGCCGGATTGAGAGTGATGGCGGTGAGGCACTCTTCGACGGTCAGCCCCAGCTTGAATACCCCGAGCCAGACGATGAAGGGCAGCGACTCGGTGTGGGAAGAACCGGGGTTGCAATCGGTGGCAAGGGCCAGGGCGACTCCCCCTTCGATCAGCCTCCGGGCCGGTGCGTAGCCGTCCTTGCGCAGGAAGAAACTGACCCCGGGGAGCATGACCCCCATGACGTCGGCCGCCGCCATCGCCTCGATCCCCGCCTCTGAAACGGCCACCAGGTGGTCCGCCGAGGCGGCGCCCAATTCCGCGGCCAAGCTGGCGGCCCCCGAGTCGACAAACTCGTCGGCGTGCAGGCGCGCCACCATTCCGTGATCGAGGCCCGCTTGCAGAACCCGGCGAGATTCCTCGAGGGTGAAGACCCCTTCTTCGCAGAAGACATCGCAAAAGGTGGCCAGTTCCTCAGCCGCCACCGCTGGGGTAATTTGGTGACAGATCTCGTCGATGAACCGTTCCCGCTCGGCGTTGCTACCGCGCCGTTCGGCCGGAATTTCGTGCGCCGCCATGAGAGTCGAGATGACGTCGACTACGTGGTCAGCCGCCCCGCGACGTAGTGCCCGCAGCTGCTTGAGTTCCGCCTCCAACGACAACCCGTAGCCACTCTTTGCCTCGGCGGTGGTGGTGCCGTGGGCCAGCATGCGTCCCAACCGTGCGGCGACGTTGCTCGCCAACTCCTCTTCGCTCGCCGCTCGGGTCGCCGCCACGGTGGAGAGGATTCCGCCACCAGCGGCGGCGATCTCCTGGTAGCTCTTGCCCGCCAGCCGCGCCGCCAACTCATGCTCCCGGCTGCCGGCCCACGGCAGGTGGGTATGACAGTCGACGAAGCCCGGCACCAGGGTCTTGCCGGTTCCGTCGAGTCGGGTGACCCCGGGCAGTTCGCCAAAGCGGTGGCGGCGCTCTTCCGCTGTACCCACAAAGAGAATTCTGCCGTCACGACACAGGACTTCTCCACCCTGGGTCCGACGAACCTCGCGAAGCTCGGATCCCCGGCGGGGGGTCGTCCCCAGCGGCGTTGCGATCTCGGCGAGGTGGTGAATCAACAGCTCCATCGGTGTCGTCCTTTCCTCGGGGCTAGGAAGCGGGTATGAGTTGGCTTCCAAGCTCCTCAATCTGTTCATCCAACCAGCTTTCGACCGTTTGCCAACGCAACTCCTCAGCCAGGTTTGGCATCGGTTCGCCGCTGGTGAGCGAGCGATCGGCCAACCCTTTGAGCGCCTGTACAGGGAAGTCGCGAACGTGGCCGAACTTCTCCGCCGACCGTTCCAAGAGGCGCGCGAACGGCAGGTGGCGGCAGAGCAGGTAGAGATCGACGAAGTCCCGTCGTGCACCACGACTGATGATGGCGCCGAGCTTCATCAGGCCGAGGTCGACCGGCGAAGCGATCGACAGCTGCTCGAAAGAGTGCGCCGGATCGGCCAGTGGGTAGGGGTAGTAGAAGAGTTTGACCGAGACCTCGCCCAGGCGCGCGAACAGGTAGCCGTCGCGAGCTGTTTCAACCCGGGCGGTGTCGTCCAAGGCGAGCAGATCACTCAAGAGGTCGCGGCGCTGCGCACTCGCCAAGCGATTGTGGGCCGTCATCAGATCGAGGCTCGCCACCGGCCGATGGCCAGTGTAGAGGGCCAAGGCGGCCGATCCCGCCAGGTAGAAATCCTCAGCCCAACTCTCGCCCGCTAGCCGGGTGAGCAGGCCACGGCTGGCAGGTGCCAGGCTCCGCGAAAAACTGGGAGTCAAAGCGGCCACAGCGCCTCCCGAGGGGGCTTTTCACTCGCCGCGACTTCAGCTTCCTCCGGCTTCGCCAGGCCGAACACCCGCTGCCAGAAGAGTCGGCTCCGGCGCGACAACTGGCGCTCGCCGCGCTGCTCCACCCAGGTGCGCAACCGCGCTTGACCCACTTCGGCGCCCAGCCAAGCCAGATCGCGGCGGTCCCCCTCTTCCAACAAGCGACCGATGACGAACTCCCGCGCTTCGGGCGCGACCAGCTGGTCCTTCGGGTAGCCATCGAAGAGGCGCAAGGTCGCCGCCGGCAGAGGGTTCATTGAGGAGCCGTCCCTGGCGACCCGTTCCCCGACGGGAAGTTCGGCAGGCGCGGGCGTGAGCCAAAGAGGGCGGTTCCCACCCGAACGTGGGTAGCTCCTTCTTCGATGGCCACTTCAAAATCGCCGCTCATCCCCATCGAAAGCCAGCCGGGGAACTCGCTCCACTCGCTACGTTGGGCCAGTTCGTCACGCAGACGGCGCAGTTGTTGAAACCAGGTCCGGCTCGCCTCCGGCTGGTCGTCGTAGGGCGGAATCGCCATCAGTCCTTGGACTTTGAGCGATTCCAGTTCGGCGAGCGGAGCCACCGTGGCAGCCAAGTCGGCGACCGCGAAACCGTGCTTCGACTCCTCGCCACCGAGGTTGATTTCGAGCAGGCAGGAAAGAGGCCGGCCGAGCCGTTGCGCCTCGCGATCGAGTACCCGCGCAATCTTGAGGCGATCGACCGAGTGGATCAGGGTGAACAACCGTACCGCCAACCGCGCCTTGTTGGACTGCAACGGGCCAATCAAGTGCCACTCCACCTCGGGCGGCAAGAGATCGATCTTCGCCTTGGCCTCTTGGACTCGATTCTCACCGAAGACCGAGAGGCCTGCTCGATGCGCCTCCAGTAAGCTCTCGGGTGGCTGCCGCTTGCTAGCCCCCACCAGGGTCACGGATTCTGGATCGCGCCCGCACCGTGAGCAGGCCGCTTCGATGCGCCGCTGGATCTGGCACCACCGCTGGCCTACCGTTGCCGTGGCTACTCCTCCGAGGGTAGGAAGAGAACCCGCTTGCAGCTATCGCACAGAACGATCGAGCCGGCGTTGCGGATCTCAACCACGCTCTGTGGCCGCACCAGGTAGTTGCAATTGCCACAATGCCACAACCGCTGATCCCGGTTGTTTTCGGATAGCTGTACGGCGGCCAACGGATGGCCTCCGTGACGCTCGAACAGCCGGTTGAACTGGCTAAGGATCCCCGGAGAAAGACGCTCGCGCAGGGTTTCCGCGGTGCCGTCTAGCCGTTGGATCTTCTCCTCCAGGGCTGGCTTCTCCGCTTCCCATTTCGCCAGTTCGCCGTGGTAGCGCCCATCGAGGTCGGCGAAGGCTTGGCGCTGCTCTTCCAGATCTTTTTCTGCTTGCTCACGACTCTCCATCGCCGCAAGTCCCTGCTCCTCGAACGACTCGATTTGCCGTTTCATCGTGTCGATTTCTTGCAGCAAGGCACCGTATTCGCGCTGGGTCGAAACTTGGTTGATCTGCTCTTGGTAGCGCTTCAGCTTCTCTTGCGCGTTGGAGATTTCTCCCTCGGCACCGCGCCGTTGGGCCCGCGCCTCTTCGACCGCCGCTTCGAGTTTCGCGATCTCGGCCAACCTCTCGCTGTGCTCAGCGTGAAGCTCCGTCATCCAATCTGGAATCCCATCGAGTTGCTCTTGCGCGGCACGCAACTGATCCAGAGTGGTTTGCAGAGGTATGATCGATTCGAGGGGTCCCGTCATTAGATTCGCCAAAGTAAATGGTGGGTCCACCTGGATTTGAACCAGAGACCTGCCGGTTATGAGCCGGATGCTCTAACCGCTGAGCTATGGACCCAGCGACCCCGAAAGAGCTCTGGGGGAGCCGGAGTATATAGCACCGGGCAAGGGTGCGGAAGAGTCTTCTTGGGCCTAGTGATCAACTCCGAAACCGGCCCGCAGCTCGGCCTCCTCGGCGGCTGTGCGTTGGCGTTCAATAGATCGGCTCCAAGCCTCGAATAGGCGACCCTTCATCCGTTCGGCCAACTGCGGGTCGGACACCTCTTCCACCCCCTGAGAGGTCCACCGCTCTAGGCGCAATTCCGGCGGATAGCGCGAATCACCCAAGGGAAGCGAAGCCAAGAAGGCGCGATAGTGACGGCCAAAAGCCCGAGGCGAGGCCGCCCCCACTCCGGGCCGGGTATCGAGTTGATAGGGCCTGCCCAGGAAGAAATCTTCGGCTACGGTGGCAAACCAAGTCGTCCAGCGTAGTTGGTAGTCTCCTTCGATCCACGACAACCGGTTGCTTCCAGCGGCGGCGTAGAGTTCAGAGAGAATGCCGCGCTCGGCGCCGACCACGAAAAGGCTTGGCGCCACCGCGGGCAGAGGAACTCCACCGGCCGCTTCCACCAAGGTCGCCCACAAGCGGCGGGTGGAAACCCGGCGTTCGGTGGTCGGGAGGGTGCGAGCGGTCAGGGCAGGAAGGTCGATCACCATCGGCACTTCGACCATATGCCGACTCAACGTGCCACCTTCCAACACCCGCCCTTCCTCTCCAAGGTGCTGCCCGTACGCGGAAACCACCGCCAAGAGGGTTCGTTCGCGTTGGCCGCTTTGTTCCAGCGCCTTGAGCAATCGACCGAGGCGATGGTCGGCGCGGCCCACTTCGACGCGATAGCTGGCGTTGAGCGTCGTTAAGAGCGCCCTGGGTACTGGCACGGCGGGATCGAAGACAGGGGCCAACTCCGTCAGGCCTAGTGGCTCCACCGGCTTGCCGAAGGGAACTCGCGGTTCCGGCAACTGAATCCAAACGAAGGTTCGGTCACCGTTGAGCGAGCGCAAAAACCGCTCCGCTGGACGCCCTGAGCGCAGAGCCTTGAAGGTGTCAAAACCCTGGTCGTGGCCATGCCGAGGGTTGAACCATCTCCCTTCTCCGAAGGCGGCCGTGGCGAAGCCTCTGGCCGAGAGCGCTTCGGCCAAGGTCATCAAGTCAGGCGCTAGGCTCGCCGAGCGTGGAGTCAGAGCTTGGTGCTGCCATGGACGCAGACCGGTGGCCAGCGAGGCGAGGGCCGGTACCGCCCAACTCGACGGAGCCACTGCTCGGCCGGACCAGTCGGCCCCTTGGATCAGACGATCCAAGTGCGGTGTCCGGTTTGTCTCGCCGCCTAGGCCACCCACCATATCGGCCCGCAATCCCTCGAGGGTGATCAAGACGATGGGGCCGTCGTGCGCCAGGGGCATCGATGGCGAACCGTCACCTCTCTCGACCGATCCACAGCCCGTCCAACCGGTGGCTAATCCGCCGACAAGCAGCAACGAGAGCAACGCTGTCTTGCCCACTCCAAGGAGGCCGGTGACCCCTTCACCACGGCGCCCCTTCACGAGCCGCGAGTCGCGATCTCGGGATACAAACGGCGGTAGCTGTCCGTCAACAAGAGAATCCGCTTGACGTAACGCCGCGTTTCCGCCAGTCGCAACCCTTCGATGAATCGATCGCGCTCGCCGTGGCCGGCTTCGCGCCAAAGGCGGTGGATTCGGTTAGGACCACCGTTGTACCCGGCCAAGGCCAGCTCGACATCTCCGTCGAAACGATCGAGCATCTGCCGAAAGTAGGTCGTGCCCAAGCGCAGGTTGTACTCCGGCTCCCACAGGCGCGCTGTGGAGAATCGTAAACCGAGCCGTCCCGCGACCTCGCGGCCGGTGGCGGGCATCAATTGCAGCAAACCACGGGCACCCGCGCGGCTTACCGCGCGCCGGTCGAAGGCACTCTCTTGGCGAATCATGCCGAGAACTAGATGAGGATCGAGTCCCTGCCGCCGCGCCGCCTCAAGGATAGAGGTCGAGAAGTCAAAGGGATAGTAGAGCGCCAACGCCTCTGCCGGAACCGCGGTTTGATTGACCCAACCCAGC
>QIHU01000496.1 GCA_003231035.1 Acidobacteriota bacterium | reverse complement strand
TACCCAGAGGAATACTCAGTTCTCCCTTATCTTCTCACCAGCCCACCGACACAGAAGAACCTGCGCCGGTGGGCTGGACATGAGACTAACTCTCAGCGGTGGGCAGCTTCCAATCACCGACGATCAATAGAAGTAGATCACCGACCAGGAACCAACGCCGCTACCACCGCCGCCGCCGCCGCCAGAGCGTCCGAGCGCGCAGGTGGAGGGATTAACCTGGCAACTACCCGAAAGAAGGCCGTTGAGCCCCTCCAAGGCTCTGAGTTCACCCGCGAGGCGTTCGAGTTCCCGGTTCACTTCTTGGGCCGTGCCCGAGATCGAGACCTGGACACAGTTGTTGCCACTGCCACAGACCAGGCCGCTACCGGAGACCTGTGTGTCACCGCTGACTCCCGACCCGTTCGGGTCGATGGGCAAGGGCTCCGCGCTGATCTCCACAGGTGCATCGCCGACGACGTCAATCGACCCTTCGAAGCGCATACACCCCTCGCACTCGCCGTCTCCAGAATTACTCTGACTTTTGTTTCTCTTACGCTTCGGAGGAGTGGTCTGAATGGAATACGTCTGGCGGTGTGACTCCCGAAGCTGGAATGCGATGGCATCCCCCAGACTAATACTGTAGGGGTCTTGATTGAAGAAGCCGATACCGACTGACCACAGAGCTTCTTCGGCCAGGCTGCCGAGGTAAATTGCTCCCCCAACCTTGGCCACACCGAGCCTGATAGCCGGGTTCGGAGCAAATCTGGACGCCGCGCCGACAGCGCCAGCGAGCAGCCGGATCTTCTGCCGAGCTTCGGCTCTGGTCCACAGCCGACCGTCAGGATCGACCAGGGAGAGAGGGTTGCCCATCACATAGGCGTAGCGGTTGAAGCTCTGCGGGCTTGCCGCGACACCGAGATTCGGGTCGACACTGTGGAATCGGCCCAGGGCGCTCGCGTAGTGACGAGCGTGCATGTAGTCAAGACCGGTTGCAAAGTCGCGCTCGTGACCGGTGAACTTGATCGGATCGGTACCGGGCGCCGTCACTTCGGCGCCGTAGGGCAGGAAGAGGTGATCGCTGAGAGTCGTCCCCGAGGCGTCGGTCAGCAAGCGGGGACTACCGAGGTGGTCGAGGTGGTAGTGGTGCGCGGTGCCGTTGCCGGTTTCGGAGGCGAGGAGCTGGCGGCCAGCATGGATGTAATCGCGTTTCCTCGCCCAGTTCCCGGAGCTGTCCGCACCGACGAGCGAGAACTGAGTGAGCACCCGGTTGCCCTGATCGCGCACCGTGAAGGTCATCTCACGTTGCGCAATAGAGCCGGTCCAGTCGATCGCCGCGACCCGCTCTCCGTCGGTGTCATAGAGATAGGTCCAGCGCGAGCCGACCGTCTCGATCTGGTTGGTCACGCCAAAGGTCTGTACGACGCCCCCCCACGAGGTGACGTTGCCGGCACCATCGTAGGACGCGGCGCTTAAGCGGTTGGTCGAGGAATCGATCCCGAGGGTCACCGTCTGAGTTCCCGTACTCGGGTGGGTGGTCGCGTACGACGTCATATTGCCAAAGATGTCGTAGGTGAACGATTGGGCGTAGTCGCCGACCGCGGCATCGGTCAGGCGGCTAACGCCGTCGTAGGAGAATCCGTCGCCACCGAGGGCCGAGATGTTGCCCGCTCCGTCGTAGAGGTAGAGCCCCGAGTTCCAATCGCTCGACGCTCCCGAGGTGTAGAGCCGCTGGGCCCTGAGGGGGCGGTCGGGATCGGGTTCCCGGTGGTCGGTGACGCCATTGGAGTGGACGACGGCGCTCACCGTCCCGGCGGAGCCGTAGGACAGGCTGGGAGCCCAGCCTTCGACCTCGACGAGAGAGCCCTGATCGAAGATCGAAGTCACCTCCCTCGCCGGCCCGGTGGTGGCTGAGCAGGTCGCGTGGATACAGCGCGGGTACTTGATCCAGTCGAGGTTACCGAGATCGTCGTGATCGAAGTTGCGGTCGAAGTTGAAGGCGGCCTCGCCGGGGAACTTGACCTTGGTCCGCTGCCACGACAGGGCTCCGTTGATCCCGTTGTAGCCGCGGATCTGGTGGACGGTCACGTCTTCCTCGCCGGAGGCGGCGGTCCACGGGAGTTCCACCCAATTGTGGCGCACCATCTTCCACACCCTGCCGACGCCTTGGCCGCCGGCCCCGTCATACTTGATGGAGTGTACGATTCGGTCTCCCGCATTGACATCTCGGGTCAGCGTCCGCCTCCCTAGGGCGTCGTACTGGTAGGAAAGTTGATGGGGGCCGTCGAGCAGGCGATGGACCCTGCCTTTCGAGTCGAAGTCGAAATAGGAGACCGACCCATTGCCGGTGGTCCCCTTCTCGGGATGGGTTTCCGAGAGTCGGAACCCTCGGTTGTCATAGGAGAAGGAGCGGATCTGGGCGGATTTAGATCCCGAAAGCGATCTGGTCATCCGGCGATCGACGTCGTAGAGGTAGGTGGTTGACGTCATGCCCGCGATGCCGCCACTCCCCGAGGGCTCCAAGAGCTTTCTCAGCCGGCCGTAGCGGTCCAACTCACGGATGGTTGAGACGTATCCCTCCCCGGAGGTCCCGGCGACTTTCCGACGCGTCGACACCCATCGATCTCCCGTGTAGTCGACGAGCACGTCGTGCGTGGAGCCCTCGGGCGGGCGGATCGTCGCCGCCCGTGCGAAGGGATCGTAGTCGAGATACTGCGTGCGCTTGAGAAGGTTCCCCCAGGTCGAGACCGAGGTCGTCCAACCGCGAGCATTGAACAAGGTTTCTTGCTCGACCCAGACCCCTGCCGGAATCTTGCGACGCTGCTTCCAAGACCGGCCAAAGTCGTCGAAGAGTCGCTGCGACTCGGTGAGGACCGTCAAGCCAGGACTCACCCCGCCGTCGACCACCACTTGCCGGGTCGTGATGCTGGCCGGATCCGACACTGACGCATTCTGGTAAGTCATCGTCGTCTTGGCACCTTCGGCCGGATCCGCCGCGATGGTTCGCCCCGAAATGTCATAACTGAACGTCGTCGCGAGCCCGTTCGGATCGCGACTCACCAGCACACGTCCGGTACTCGGGTCGAGGTCGACGTCGTAGGTCAGGAACAGCACCGGATTGCCCAGGCCGTCGTAGGGCTGCCTCGTTTTGACCACTCCGTACTGATAGGTGCTGTGGGTCCAGTACTCCGGCTGTGCGGGCGTCGTGCCGCAAAGGCCGAGGCCGGCACCCGTCGTCAGGGTCTGAAGATCGCCGCCAAAGTCCTTTACGTCCGTGATCTTGCCGAGGCTATCGCGGGTGAACGTGGTCAGCAGATCGTCTGCGCCGCGCGAGCTGCCCGCGGTGAGTGTTCGGGTGCAGGTCAAAGCTCCGGTCGATACATCGAACCCATACTCGGTCTTCGACACCGTTTCGCCCAACGCGTCGAGTTCTGTGTCCTGAACAAAGCTGAAGAGACCGAGGATCCACGGCGCGGACGGGTCGATCGGCACAAAGCTGCCGGGATACGTTCCGCCACTCGGGTTGTACTGCTGAACCGTTGTTCGCTTCTCGTTGTTCGACGAGCCGCTCCAAAAAGTGCCTCGCCTCACCGTCTGTCGAAAATGGCCCAGGCCGTCGAAATCGAAATTCACCACCTCACTGTAACGATCGCCGTCGTCATGGTAGACGACACGGCTCTCCTTAACCATCCGGTTGCGGTCTAGCCATCTGGACTGCGGGCCGCTACCCGGTAGCTGATCTTTACGATATTTGACGTAGGTCGAGCGCAGTTTCGTGCCGGCGCATGAGCCTCCCGCGGTGCTGGACGTCCAGATTTCACTCGACAGGTACTTGCCGTCGAGTTCGTTCTCGTACGAGAAGGGCAAACCGCGCTCCCACCCCTTGCCTTGCGACGGAGTCAGCCAGTAGCGCGCATTGAAATAGTGTTTCGAACAGTCGCCGGTCGGGTACTTCACCTGGGTGTGCATCTCGGGATCTTCGCCACCCGCCGGCCAGTAGCCAGCGCTCTTATAGCGCCACTCGCCATGCAGAGAGCCATCGGCCCAGCGCATGCGCCGGTACTCGACACCCGCCGAGGTATTGAAGACCGAGTTGTTGTCGCCGGGCGGAAACTCGTACTGCTGAAAGTCCCACTCCAGCTTGCCGAGGGTCGGCTGGATCAGTCCCGTCAGCACTCCCGGATTGTCGTCCATCCCGCCGCTGCAATTGTTGTAGTAGAAGCGGTCAGGGCCATCCTTCATTGCGTAGGCGCCGCCGTCGGGCAGATCGATCCGCACCAGGTGCGGCAGGCGAATCCTGGTACCGGTGGACGGGTCGTCGTCCTTGCAGGATCGATCGACCTGGATGTCGTCGTAGGTGAAATCGTAGATCGCCCGCAGACCACCGACCGACTCGATGTCGACGCGGGTGACCACCCGGTTGATCCACGAATACTGATCGGTCAGTTCGACGTGATGGCTGCGACCCCAGCGATCGGTCATCGTCCAGTTCAGGAAGTCGGCGTCGTAGGTGACGGTGAAATCCGGGTCGCTCTCGCTGGCCTGGGCACTCCAGACCTTGGTCAGCCGGTGGGTCGTGCCACCGCCGCAGGTCGGCGCCAGGAAGCTCCTCGTAGTGCCGCTGGGCGCATCGATCAGGACCTTGCAGCCGCTGATCTTTCGTAGCCGAAGATAGGTACCGTCGCGACTGTAGAGAGTGTTCGCCTCCCCGTCGTCTTCATCCTTGTGCAGTTGATCGTAGAAGGTATGGCGACCGCCGTCTGGGCTGATGTACAGCCACTTGCCAGAGGGGTTATACCAATGGCTCGGGCTGTAGATCTCCCCCCATCCCAAGTGCCAGCCAAGGCCGGCGCTGCGCTCACGGTTCGGTAGTGCCTGGGTGTAGATCTGCGCGGTGCTCGGATCGAACACCTGCTCGTAAGTCCAAACGTTCGAGCTGTAGGTCAACGCGAAGGGTCCGATCGGGATAGTCAATGCCAGGCTCCCCGAAAAGAGGTCGACATGGTCGACAACCCCAGCCTGGTAGGACCTCTCGGGGTCAAAGCCGATCGGGTGGTTGGGATGCATCGACCAGGCGGGCGAAGAGGCCAGGAGGAGGCCGAGAGAGGCGGCGAGAAGGCCAGTGGAGAGGCCAGTGGAAAGGCCGACGAAGCGAAGAATACGCATGATCAAGCTCCTGCCTAGCGGCTGTCAGCGAGGCCAGCGGTGCGAACCATCTGGACTTCGAGGGTGTGAAGATCGATGGCCACGGTCAGATCGCCAGCCAGCAAGCGGCTGGGCGGCTCCTGCGCCATCCGCAACGACGCGGCGCGCAGCAATGCGGGAGCGATGCTGGTTCGGCCATCGGAGCCACCGTCAGCGTCCAAAGCACCGCCATCGACCACCCGGCCGAACCAGGCACCGACCCCGGGCCTCGCCACCAGAACCACCAGCGACTCGCTGGTACTGCTCAGTCCAAGCTCACCTTCTTGCAGGGAGCGGCTGGCGACGGCGACGGGCGAGAGAATCACCGTGCCACCGTCGAAGAGATCCACCAGCGCCCAGGCGGACGTGCGGACCGCTCCGTAGTGAAGATCGAAAGTGATGCGGCCCGACGCATCCGCGGTGCCGTACTCCACGACGGGAATAGTGCGTCCGATCCACTCCAGATTCTGCTTGATCACACCGATCAAGACCACTTCGGCGGCGGGTCGAAGACCGACCGCTTCGACTCGGTTCTCAGCAACTGTAAGCGTCGGCTCGCCCGCCTCGGCAACCGTAGTGGCGGCCGCCACGGAAAGCACAAGAATGGCTAGACAAGTTCTGACTCTCATTGAATTCTCCTGGGAGTTGTCCACGGCCAGGCGCACCTCGCCCCTGGGTGTCCCGTCGCCAAGACGGGCGGTTGTTTCAGTCCCTGAGGGCCCTCGCACCCCACGGCGCGCGGTTAGAAGACCGCACGCGTCCAAGTGCGCAAGTACCGGTCAGGGGACCACTGCTTCCCTGTCAAACCCTTAAGCGAGAACGGCGGACGATCTTGTCAACCGAACTCCACGGCTGGCGACGGTATTCGCTACACTAAAGCGAGCAATATGAGCTTCTCTACTTTCCAACCGTCCACTCACCAACAACCCAAGGGTGGGTGCACCGGTCGATTCCCAGCGCTGCGAACGATGCGCGACCCCCTTGGGGCCTTCTTGACACTGACCTTGCTAGCAGCTCTGGCAGCAGTACCAACCGCGGCACAGTCACCCGCCGACGCAAAGCTCCCACCCTCGAGTGAGCCAGAGGCTTGTACCCATGTTGTCGTGCACGGCACGGTGGTAAACGGCACGGTGGTGACCATCCGAGCAAAGGATGTGGCGGTGGTCCACTTGCTGGAAGAGATCGCCCGGCACAGTGACCTGCGAGTGACGGTGTACGGGGCGCTCAGTGCCCGCATCACTCTCGATCTCAAGCAGGCACCGATGCGCGAAGCGGTCGAGCGGTTGCTGCAAGGCCAGAACTTCGCGTTGCGCTACGCCGAGCCAGCTCCCCCCAGGAGCGGAGCAGCGAACGGCCACGCCACGCAAAGCGTCACTAACCAGCTCTGGGTCTTCCCCGAGGAAACCGGCCAAGCCACCCTCATGACGGGCAAGGCGGACAGCGAATCACCCCGACCCACCATCGCCACGCCGACCACGCTCGAAGCGATCAGCCAAATTCTCGACCACGCCGACGAGCCCGGCGGGCGCGAGGGCGCCCTGGACGCATTGGCCGCCGCCGCACTCAGCAGCGAGGAAGTATCGGTGCGCGCCGAGGCCGTCCACGGACTGGGCGAGTTGGACGATCCCAACACCCTTCCGGTGCTCGGGCAAGCGCTGCGCGACGAGGAGCAGCAGGTGCGTCAAGCCGCCATCGAAGCGTTGAGCGACTTGGGTAGCGCCGATGCGGCGTGGGAGCTGGCTCCGGTACTCGACGATCCCAGCGCCGACCTGCGCGAGGAAGCGATCTATGCCCTCGGGGAAATGGACGCGAGCGTCGCCCGCATCCTGCTGGAACGCGCCCTGGCCGACGAGGAACCGGTGGTGCGCGAAGCGGCCGCTGAAGTGTTGGAAGAGCTGGAGAGTCTGGAGGAAGAGGAGGAAACGGGGGATGAGGAAGAAGAGGACAGCTAGACGGACCTACCCGTC
>QIHU01000747.1 GCA_003231035.1 Acidobacteriota bacterium | reverse complement strand
AAGACCGCGACGAGTTCACGGCGGAGAACCTCTTCTGGGTGCCTCGCAAGGCCCGCTGGTCCTTTATTCAGGCGCAGGCCAAGCAGCCCGAGATCGGCAAGATTCTAGACCAGGCGATGGACGCCGTGGAGCGCGAGAACCCGATCCTCAAGGGCGTGCTTCCCAAGGTCTACGCGCTGCCCAACCTCAACCGGCACAACCTCGGCCAGCTCATCGACCTGGTCTCCGGCATCGGCCTCGGCACCCAAGAGCACCGGGCCAAAGACACCCTCGGCCGGGTCTACGAGTACTTCCTCTCCCGCTTCGCCAGCTCCGAGGGCAAGGGCGGCGGCGAGTTCTTCACCCCGGCGAGCGTGGTGCGCCTGCTGGTCGAGATGGTGGAGCCCTACCAGGGCCGGGTCTACGACCCCTGTTGCGGCAGCGGCGGCATGTTCGTGCAGTCGTTGCGCTTCATCCTGGCCCACAACGGCTGGCGCAACCAGGTGACCGTCTTCGGCCAAGAGTCCAACCGCACCACCTGGCGGCTGGCGCGCATGAACCTCGCCCTGCGGGGGATCGAAGCCCACCTCGGCCAGAAGCACGCGGACAGCTTTCACGAGGATCTCCACCCCGATCTGCGGGCCGACTTCATCCTCGCCAACCCGCCCTTCAACATCAGCCAGTGGGGCGGCGAGCGGTTGCGCGACGATGTGCGCTGGAAATACGGCGTGCCGCCGGTCGGCAACGCCAACTTCGCCTGGGTCCAGCACTTCGTCCACCACCTGGCCCCGGCCGGGGTGGCCGGCTTCGTGCTGGCCAACGGCTCGATGTCTTCAATGCAGTCGGGCGAAGGGGAGATCCGCCGCAAGCTGGTGGAAGCGGACCTCGTGGACTGCATCGTGGCCCTGCCCGGCCAACTGTTCTACGCCACCCAGATCCCGGTCTGCCTCTGGTTCCTGGCCAAGGACCGCGACGACAGCGGCAAGCGCGACCGCCAAGGCGAGACCCTCTTCATCGACGCCCGCAAACTCGGGCGGATGGAGAGCCGGGTGCATCGGGTCTTGGACCCCGAGGAGATCCAGAAAATTGCCTCCACCTACCACGGCTGGCGCAGCGAGGGCGGCGCCTACGAGGATGTGGCTGGCTTCTGCAAGGCGGCGAAACGCGAGGAGATCGCGGCCCACGACTTTGTGTTGACCCCCGGTCGTTACGTAGGCGCGGAGGCCGTGGAAGACGACGGCGTGCCGTTTGAAGAGAAAATGGCGGAGTTGACCCTGGAGTTGGGCGAGCAGTTCAAGGCGGCGACGGAGTTGGAAACGAAGATCAAGCACGCCCTGCGAGGGATTGGATTCAGTAAAGGGATCGAAGGATGAACGAAATGAAGGAGGCTAGCTGGCACCAACGGCTGGAGAACTTTGGCCGAGCCCTAGCTTGCTTGGAACTGGCCTGCGATCAAGAGAGCTACTCCGACCTAGAACTGGCCGGCCTGGTGCAGATGTTCGAAGTCTCCCGCGAGCTGTGCTGGAAGAGCCTTGGAGACTTTCTATCTCGAGAGGGTCTCAATACCAAGAGCCCACGGGCGATGGTCCGCACCGCCTTTGAGGCGGGCTACCTAGCCGAAGAGGAGATGCTCGGCCTGCTGGAGGCGATCGAAGCAGGAAAGCTGTTCGCCTACACCAATAGCGAGTCTGGCGCGAGCGAGGTCCAGCGGCTCATCGAGCAGCAGTTTCGCCCGGCGCTGCGCAGTGTCCATACCTGGCTAGAGGAGCGCAGTTAGCCATGAGCGGCAGCCTTCCTGAACGCGAGCGTTTTTTGCGGTTTTCCACTCTGACGACTGCCGCCTTGCGGTGCCACATCGAGGCGGAGGGGGTGGAGTGGTTTTCGCGGCGAGGGCGCTTCTCACATTTCAATCTTGGAGATCGACCATGACTCTCGACTTGAGCGCCTTGAATGGCGCCATCGCTTCGCTGGGACGGGCGGTCGAAGTGGCCACCGACGAAGAGGGGATGGCACGCTTGAGCGCGGCGCAGCGCGAGACCATCCGCGCCGGCGTGATCCAGAACTTCGAGTTCACCTATGAGCTGTGCTGGAAGTTCATGAAGCGGTGGATCGAGGAGAATGTCGGCGCCACCTACGTGGACGGTGTGACCCGGCGTGAGCTCTTCCGCCATGCCGCCGAGAACCGGCTGATCGTCGATGTCGATCGATGGATGCGGTTTCACAAAGCGCGCAACGAGACCTCGCACACTTACAACCCAAAGACGGCCAAGGAAGTCCTTGCGGCTGCGCTGGAGTTTCTACCCAAAGCGCAGGAATTCCTCGAAGCGCTGACCGCGCGCAATGATTGACCTCAGCCCCCAACACCTCGCCACGGTGGAGCGAATTCTCGCCGAGCATGTACCTCAGTGCGAAGTGCGGGCCTTCGGCTCGCGAGTGAGGTGGACGGCGAAGGACTACTCTGACTTGGATCTGGCGGTGGTCTGCGAGGGAGAGTTGGATCGGCGGCTGTTGGAGCGGCTCCAAGAGGCGTTTGTTGAGTCGGATCTGCCGATGCGGGTGGATGTGTTGGATTGGTGGCGGATTGAGGAGTCGTTTCGGGAGGTGATTGGGGAGAGGTATGAGGTGTTGGGGGGTGGGTCGCGAACGGTGAAGAAATGGCGCGCGGTCTCTCTGGGTGAGGTAGCGGAGGATCTCACAGTTGGCTATGTTGGCCCCATGGCGTCGGAGTATGTACCGTGCGGTGTGCCCTTCCTCCGATCACAAAACGTTCGACCGTTTCGAGTTGAGTGGTCGGGTGTCAAATTCATCACGCAGGAGTTCCATGCGAAGATCAGCAAGTCTGCTCTGAACCCTGGTGACGTCATTATCGTTCGCACGGGAAAGCCAGGGACCGCAGCGGTTGTTCCCGCCCGCTCGGAAGAACTCAACTGCTCAGATCTAGTGATCGTCCGCCCAGGGGAGAAACTAGACTCGTGGTACCTTTGCTACCACATCAACGGCATTGCCGGTGATCACGTTAGCGCACACTTGGTCGGCGCGGTACAGCAGCACTTCAACGTCAGTTCCGCCCGCAAGTTGCCGCTGTTCCTCCCCCCCCTCCCCGAACAACGCCGCATCACGGCCGTACTCGGTGCCCTCGACGACAAGATCGAGCTGAATCGAAAGATGAACCGCACGCTGGAAGCGATGGCCCAGGCGATCTTCAAGAGCTGGTTCATCGACTTCGACGGCCACGCCGATCTGGTGGACAGTGAGTTGGGGCCGATTCCGCGGGGGTGGGAGGTCGGGAGGCTGGAGGAGCTACTGACGCTTCAGCGCGGTTTTGACCTACCGAAGAGTCGACGGCATCCGGGGCGGTATCGTGTAATTGCAGCTGGTGGAGTCCACGGTAGCCACAATCAGTTCAAAGTCACCGCTCCTGGTGTTGTCACTGGTCGCAGTGGAAAGTTGGGAGAAGTCTTCCTTGTTGAAGACGACTTCTGGCCTCTTAATACTACTCTTTGGGTAAAGAACTATGGCGCCTCCAGGCCGTATCATGCCTATCATCTTCTCAAGACACTCGACCTCGGACGTTTCAATGCAGGAAGCGCAGTACCCACGCTGAATAGAAACCATGTGCACAGCCTTCGGGTTACTGTACCGGCAATCGGCAGAGTGAAAGAGTACGAACAGCTCGTGAGCCCATTTTTCAGGCAGAGGGGACAGAATCGACTGGAGAGCATCACCCTCGCCGCCCTCCGCGACACCCTTCTCCCCAAACTCATCTCCGGCGAGATCCGCGTCCCCGAGGCCGAGCGCGCCGTCGAGGAGGTGGTGGCATGAGTCGTTTTGAATCGGTCGTCGAAGAGGCGGCGATCCAGTACTTTGAGGCGCTGGGGTACAGCTACCGCAACGGGCTAGAGATCGCCCCGGACGGCGCGGCGCGGGAGCGGCGGTCGTACGGGGCGGTGATTCTCGAAGGCCGGTTGCGGGCGGCGCTGCGCCGGATCAATCCCGATCTGCCGGCGGCGGCGCTCGACACCGCGGCGCGCAAGATCCTCGTGCCGGAGAGCCCGGCGCTCGAAGAGAACAACCACGCCTTCCATCACGACCTGATCCAAGGCATCGAGGTCCAAGTGCGCCGGGAGGGCGGCGTTCGTGGGGATCTGGCTTGGTTGGTGGATTTTGCCAACCCGGACAACAACGACTGGCTGGTGGTCAACCAGTTCACCGTGGTGGAAGGGGGCAACAACCGCCGTCCCGATCTCCTAGTTTTCTTGAACGGCCTTCCCGTGGCGGTGATCGAGCTGAAGAACCCAGAGGCTCCCAATGCGACCCTCCACTCCGCCTGGAACCAGCTGCAAACCTACAAAGCGCAGATCCCCTCCCTCTTCAACACCAACGAGGTTCTGGTGATCTCCGACGGCACCGAGGCACGGGTGGGCAGCCTCACCGCCGGCATGGAGTGGTTCGGCCCGTGGCGGACGGTCGACGGCGAGGGCCTCGCCCCAGAGGCGGTGCCGCAGCTCAAGGTGGTGATCCAAGGGCTCTTCGAGCGGCGACGTTTCCTCGACTACCTGCGTCACTTCATCCTCTGGGAAACCGACGGGGGCTGGGTCAAGAAGATCGCCGGCTACCACCAGTTCCACGCCGCGCGCAAAGCGGTGGCGGCCACGGTGCGCGCCTCGCGCCCGGCGGGTGACCACCGGATCGGTGTCGTCTGGCACACCCAGGGCTCCGGCAAGTCGCTGGCGATGGTCTTCTACGCCGGGATGATCCGGGTTGAAGCGGAGATGGAGAACCCGACCCTGGTGGTGATTACCGACCGCAAAGATCTGGACGGCCAACTCTTCGACCAATTCTGCGCCGCCAAGGATCTGACCCCGAATCCGCACCAGGCCACGAGCCGGGACCATCTGCGGGAGATCCTCACCGTGGCCAGCGGTGGGGTGATCTTCACCACCATTCAAAAGTTTGGGACGAAGAAGGGGGAGCGCTACCCGTTGCTTTCCGAGCGCCGCAACATCGTGGTCATCGCCGACGAGGCCCACCGTTCCCAGTACGAGTTCATCGAGGGCTTCGCTCGCAACCTGCGCGACGGTCTCCCCAACGCCTCCTTCATCGGCTTCACCGGCACGCCGATCGAGTTCGACGACAAGAGCACTCCGGCCGTCTTCGGCGACTACATCGACACCTACACCATCAGCCAGTCGGTGGAGGATGAGCGCACGGTGCGCATCTACTACGAGGCGCGGCTGGCGAAGATCGCTCTGCCCGAGGAAGAAAAACCGCGCGTCGACGAAGAATACGAGGAGGTCACCGAGGGGGAGGAAGAGTCGGTCAAGGAGCAGTTGAAGAACAAATGGTCGCGGCTGGAGGCGATGGTCGGCACCGAGAAACGGCTGCGCCTGGTGGCTCAGGATCTTCTCGACCACTGGCAACGGCGGCAGGAGATTTTGGCGGGCAAGGCGATGGTGGTCTGCATGTCGCGCCGCATCTGCGTCGATCTCTACGCCGAGATCATCAAGCTGCGGCCCGACTGGCACGGCGACGACGACGCGGAGGGGCGGATCAAGGTAGTGATGACCACCTCGGCCAGCGACCCGGAGAAGTTCCAGCCGCACATCCGGGGCAAGGCGCGGCAGAAGGCGATCGAGCGACGGTTCAAAGATCCCGACGATCCGCTGGAGATGGTCCTGGTGCGCGACATGTGGCTGACCGGCTTTGACGTGCCCTGCGCGCACACCCTCTACATGGACAAGCCGATGCGGGGCCACAACCTGATGCAGGCGATCACCCGCGTCAACCGGGTCTTCAAAGACAAACCCTCGGGGCTGGTGGTGGATTATCTCGGCCTGGCGGAGTTCCTGCGCCGGGCGGTGGCCACCTACGGCGGCCGGCAAGGGGAGCGGCCCGGAGTGCCGGTGGATGTCGCCTTGCGGGTGCTGCTAGAGAAGTTCGACGTGGTCAAGTCGATGTTCCACGGCCTCGACTACTCGGGCTACTTCTCGCTCGACGCGGCCGAGAGGCTCGAAACGCTGCGCGCCAGCGCCAGCCATGTGCTCGGCCTGGTGGACGGCAAGAAGCGCTACCTCGAAGCCATGGCGCCACTCAACAAGGCGGCGGGGATCGCCATCCACCTCGAAGGGGCGCGCGTCCTCCGCGACGAGGTCGGTTTCTTCCAGGCGATCCAGAAGAACCTGTTGAAGTACACCACCCAAGGGGGCGCCAAGAGCGGTGAGGAGCTAGACACCGCGATCCGCCAGATCGTCTCGCACGCGGTTTCCTCCGAGGGCATCCTCGATGTGTTCGGCGAGGCCGGCCTAAAGCGGCCCGACCTCTCGATCCTGAGCGACGAGTTTCTAGAGACGGTCCAGAAAAGCCCCCACCGCAACCTTCAGCTCGAATTGCTCAAAAAACTCCTGAACGACGAGATCCACGCGATGAAGCGGCGCAACGTCGTGCAATCCCGGAAGTTCTCAGAACTGCTAGAACGCACCCTTGCCGCCTACCAGAACCGCACCATCGAGGCGGCGCAGGTCATCCTGGAATTGATCGAGATGGCCAAAGGGATGCGCGACGCCCCCAAGCGCGGCGAGGCCCTGGGACTCAGCGAAGACGAGATGGCCTTCTACGACGCTCTGGTCGATCACGGCAACGTGCGCGAGGTGATGGGCGACGAGGCCCTCGCCGCCATCGCCCACGAACTCGTCACCACCATCCGCAACTCGGTTGCCATCGACTGGACCCAGAAAGAATCGGTCCGCGCCAGAATTCGCACCCGAGTCAAACGACTCCTACGCCGCCACGGCTATCCACCCGACAAACAGCAAGAAGCGGTTAAGACGGTGATCGAACAGGCGGAGCAGGTGTGCAAGGAGTGGGGCGAGGCGGCGTGAGGCGCCGCGGTCTGCATTTGGAGCGGGCAAGCGACTCCAACAGGGTGAAACGCCGGCGCGGTTGAAGGCGGCGGCTGGTTGCGTCTGAGGTCGGGCCAGGGCACAGACCCTAGGTACCATTCCCGTAAGGCAGTGAAGCCGAGATCGGCAAACCCGGGCAGGCACGTACAACACCCAGACCAGCTCGGTGGGTTGCTGAATCACTACTACCGGGAGGCCGCGTGAGCGGTGGGCCGATTGTTGGCACCCTACGGGCAAGCGCGAGCCTCCAAACGACTC
>QIHU01000660.1 GCA_003231035.1 Acidobacteriota bacterium | reverse complement strand
CTGCGGGCACGGACCGTGGGAGGGCACGGATCGGCAATCTTCGTAAAGCGGAGGTGAATGTTTGAACCCGAAGGGTGAGTTGCGCCGGAGCGCGAAGATTGCCGACTCGTAGTCCAAACATCCTGCTCGCAGCCGCCCGGCCACTGCGCGGGAGACGCGAACTCGCCCCCCAGCGGGCAGCGCCCATGGTTCCAACCCTTCCCAAGACTCGAAGCAGCTCCCCCCCGGGCCGCACCCGGCCCCGCGGCCGCCCGGCCGCTTCGCGGGAGAGGGTGACCCGACCTTCTATTGTAGAGAACAAGGAAGACGGGGAATGCTGTTGGCGACTTTTTTCGATATGGACTTGACATCCGATGGGAAAACTGTAGACTCTTCAGCGTGAGGAAGGGCGATGGAGTGAGGGGGAAACATCCCTCCGTCTGCACGGTTCCCACTGCTTCCCCTTAGCAAGCGGTTTCCCCCTCACTCGGTCGCCTTTCAGTAGAGCCAGCGTTTCATCCTTCGGGAGGTCGCTGGCTTTCTGCTTTGGTGGGACGGTGATTGGAGGAGGCTGGGCTGGGGGGCTGCGCTAGGTGGGGTCGCGCGATAGACTCGCGCCTATGAGTGTAGACACCGAACGCCGACCCATTCGCGCCCCGCGGGGTACTGAACTCTCCTGCCTGGGTTGGCAGCAAGAGGCAGCGCTGCGCATGTTGATGAACAACCTGGATCCCGAGGTCGCCGAGCGGCCGGAGGATCTCGTCGTCTACGGCGGGTCGGGAAAGGCCGCGCGGGATTGGGCGAGCTACGATGCGATCGTTGCGACTCTCAGACGGCTACGCAACGATGAGACCCTGCTGGTGCAGTCGGGCAAGCCGGTAGCCGTCTTTCGTACCCACGACCAGGCGCCGCGAGTGCTGATCGCCAACTCGCTGTTGGTGCCCCATTGGGCGACGGCCGATGAGTTCCGTCGCTTGGAGGGGCTGGGGCTGACCATGTATGGGCAGATGACCGCCGGCTCTTGGATCTATATCGGCTCTCAGGGCATTTTGCAGGGGACCTTCGAGACCCTGGCCGAGTGCGCCCGCCAGCACTTCGGCGGTACCCTTGCCGGCACCCTGACGGTGACCGCCGGTTTGGGGGGGATGGGCGGTGCTCAGCCGCTGGCGGTGACCATGAATGACGGCGTTTGTTTGATCGCCGAGGTGGATCGCAGCCGCATCGATCGGCGGCTCGAGACGCGCTATCTGGACGAGGTTGCCGAGAGCCTCGAAGGTGGTCTAGCGCGGGCCTTGGAGGCTCGGGAGGCTCGCCGGGCGGTTTCGATCGCGGTCGAGGCCAACGCGCTCGATTTGCTGGAGCTGCTGCTGGAACGCGGGGTGACTCCCGAAGTTCTGACCGATCAAACTTCCGCCCACGACGCCCTCGAAGGGTACACCCCGCAGGGCCTCGTGTTTGAAGAGGCGGTGCGTATGCGTCGCGCGGATAGCGAGGGCTATATCGCCCTTTCGATGCACTCGATGGCGTCCCACGTGCGGGCCATGCTGGCGTTGCAAGAACGGGGCGCGGTGACCTTCGATTATGGCAACAACCTGCGGGGGCAGGCGTTGGAAGCGGGGGTCGAGAATGCTTTCGATTTCGCCGGCTTTGTGCCGTTGTTCATTCGGCCGCTCTTCTGCGAGGGTAAGGGGCCCTTTCGCTGGGTGGTCTTGTCGGGAGACGAGGACGATCTCGCGGCGACCGACGAGGCCATTCTCGAGACCTTTCCCGAGGACGAGGCCCTGGCCCGTTGGATCCGCTTGGCGCGCGAGCGGGTGGCGTTTCAGGGGCTGCCGGCTCGCATCTGTTGGTTGGGGTATGGGGAACGGGCTCGCGCCGGCGCGGTGTTCAATGAGTTGGTGGCGAGTGGCCGGGTCAAAGCGCCGATCGTGATTGGGCGCGACCATCTCGACTGCGGTTCCGTCGCTTCGCCCAACCGCGAAACGGAAGGGATGAAAGACGGCTCCGACGCCATCGCCGACTGGCCGATCCTCAATGCCATGCTCAGTTCGGTCAACGGCGCCACTTGGGTTTCGGTGCACCATGGAGGCGGGGTGGGGATTGGCTATTCATTGCACGCCGGCATGGTCATTGTCGCCGACGGTAGCGAAGAGGCGGGTCGGCGACTCGAACGGGTGCTGACCGGCGATCCGGGAATGGGAATCGCGCGCCACGCCGACGCCGGCTACGAGGATGCGATCCGCTGCGGCCACCAACGAGGGGTCGATCTGCCGATGATCGCAAGGTAGATCACTATCACCGCGCAGACCGAACCGCCCGCCAAGCGCTTTTCCTGGCCCGAAGTCGGAGTCCTGGTGTTGGCTTTGGCCTCTCCGCTGGCCTCGCCTGGGGTGGCGGCCCTCGGTCTAGGGGTGGCCCTAGCCGGTTGGTTTTGGCTGCGACCTCCGAAGAGAGAATTGTGGATTGCCGCTCCGGCCTTGATCTTGGCTGCGATCCTGATGTTGACCGGCCTCGGACGCCACGGCGTCGGCGTTGGCGACGCCGCGTGGCAAGAGACTGCTCAGCGTCGCTACCTTGGCCTGTGGAGCGATTTGAACCGCCAGGCCAGCCAGACGCGGGAGGCTTTTCTCGCTTTGCGGGGTCCCCTCGTCGGAGATTCTTCGGTTCTCGATCTCGACCGGATAGATCTCGATGCCAGGGGCGCGGCCGACTTGGAGGACTTCGCCCGGCTCGAAGAGTTGGCCGCTAGTGGCGTTGAAGGAACCGCCCTCTTCTGGCTCGACACGGACGGTCATGCGACCGCTTGGGCGGGAGCCGGCCTCTTGCACGAGTTGGACCCACAGCTAGTTCCGAGCCGAGGCGCGACCTTCATCGCGGGGTTTACCGCCGTCACTCTGTTGGCCATCGAGCCCTTGGATCTGGATAGGCCGCGCTCCAAGCGGGCAGTGGCGGGGCGCAGCCTATGGACAGACCGGCTTCCATTCGCGCCTCCGGGAGGGGAGCCAGCAACCTCCTTTCGTTGGTCTCTCGTTCATCCACACGAGGCAACGCTGAGACCCACCGGCGTTGGAGGGAGCACCATTCGCCTCGTTGCTCCGGGGCTACCGACGATGCTGATCGAGCCTTTGCCTAGGCAGGCTGGGGAGGGGCGGGACTTGGCGCCCTTCAGGAGGCAGGGTTGGGCGATTCTCGGCTTGGCGCTTCTGGCGCTAGCGGTGATGCGTACCGTGGGATTGCTCCTGGCGCCGCCGCGGCGCCACGCGGCTTGGTGGGCGGCAGCGCTCTCGGCGGTCGGTGGAGTGGTGGCATTGGGAGCGGCGGCTGGCTTGGCGCTCGAAGTACGCCTCGCCTTGGTCGCCGCGGTGGGACTCGCCGGTCTCGGTATTCGTGGCACGGCAAGCCCGTTGGGGAGCGGCAGAGGTAAAGCGATAACCCTGGCCGCGGCCAGCAGCGCCTTGGTGGCGGTGGGGTGCTGGGCCTATCAGCGCGTCGCGGGTGGCCTGGATCTTGCCGTGGATCTGATTGGCCAACCCGACGCCATGGCTCTGCGCCTGGCCGTCTTTGGTGCCACCCTCGGGCTGCTGGGGCTCGCTGTCCACCGTCCGGTCGACGACGATGTAAGTAGCGACCACTGGGGTTGGGTGTCGGTGGCTCTGATCCTGTGTGCGTCGATGGCGGTCGACCTACCTTGGTTGGCACTGATCCTGCTGATCTTGGGCGGTGGCTGCGCCGGCGGCTGGCTCTACGGACGGATGTTGACCCGGCGTCTGGGCTCGTTCTCGGTCTTTTTGCTGATCGCGGTGCTGGTTTCGGGGGTGGCGTGGGAACTCGGCTTTCGGGCCGCCCTGCGCCAGCGGATCGGAGCCGAGCTACTCGCCGGCATGAGGCCGCCGAATTCGGCCGAGGTCAAAGAATTGTCGTCGACCATCGAGGGGTTCTTCGGCCGACTCGACTTGGCGAACTTGACGCCGCGGCCGACCACGAGGATGGAGTACCAGGATCTAGCGCTCGCCGTATGGAAGGGCTCACCTCTAGCCCGTCCCAACGTTCGCTCCGCCCTGGTGATCAGGCCGGAGGGCCGAGCGGGAAGGGAGGCTTCGGCCTTCTCGACCGGTTTGGCGCTGACCACTGAACACAACGACTACCGGGTCGAGGCCGGGGAGGGCGGTATCGAGGCGCGGGTCGATGTCTGGCGACAAGGCCGGATCGAAGGGCGGGCGCAGATCACCGCCGACGGCGAACCCTGGGGACACGCCTCGTGGTGGGTGTACCCGCGCCCAGGTTTTGGGTTAGGAGCCGCTGGCCACGCCGAGGAGATTCTCGCGGCACTTTTGCGCGGCGAACCGGGAGGTAGTGAACTGCCGACGCAATTGCCGGCGTCGGTGCTCTACGCGCTCTACGATGGGCAGGGAGTGGCTCTGGTCTCGCCTTGGGAAAACGCTCCGCCAGCACCCGCTGTTCCCGCCGCGAGAACGACTGCGCGCGGCGTCAAGGCGCACAAACTGAAAACTCCTGGCGGGTTGGCGTGGGTCTTCTCCCGCCACCAGCCGGATGGGCAGGAGGTCTTGTATCTGCCGCTGCTCAGACCGGGTCAGGCGCTGCTGCGCCTCAACGCTCATGCCACGGGAGTGCTGTTGCCGGTCCTCTTGGTCACCTTGCTCGCCCTCGTGCTGGCCCTGCCGCGGGTTGCTTTTCGCGATTTGCTGTGGCGCACTGTGCATTCCTACTCCAAGCGCTTGGCATTGGTCTACAGCCTGTTGCTGCTGGTGCCGTTGCTCTTGTTGACCCTGGTTATCCTTGAAGGGGTCGAGCGCAGTCAGCTGCGGGTGCGCCGCGATCGTGGCGAAGGGGCGCTGCGCGCCGCTCAGTGGGCCATTCAAGAACGGTTGTTGAGTTCACCGACCGGCTTCGACGTCCAGTCGTTGATCGGCAATGAGGTGCGACGCTTGCCACGCATGATCGACCACGAAGTCAATCTCTACTGGGGCGGCGACTTCTTCGCTTCGTCGCGCAAGGAGTTGTTCACTGCTGGTCTCTTGCCGCGACGGATTCCAGGTGATGTCATCGCTCGCTTGGCGCTCCTTCGTTACGGCGTTGCCTCGCGGCTCAACGCCGATTTCGATCCCCCCTTCTTGGAACTCTATGCCCCGGTTCTGCCCGGTGTTGACGGTCCCGATCTTGTGGTCTCGGTACCGCTGCAAGTGCAACAGGAGGAGGACGCTGCGGTGCTGGCGGGCTTGCGCAGCCGAGCCTTGGCCTACACCACCGCCTTGACCGCCTTGCTGTTGGTGGTGGGGAGCCGGCTGGCAAACAACTTTACCCGCCCGATCAAGCAGTTGGTGGAGGGCACTCGGCGCATTGCGGCCGGCGCCAGTTCGCTCGATCTGGCACCGAGCGACCTCGAGTTGGCGGCTCTGGTCGAGGCGGTCGACGAGATGGCGCTGCGCATCGCTCAAGGGCGCCACCAACTTCTACGCGAGAAGGCCCTGGTCGAAGGCATGGTCGAGAACATCACGCCCGGCGTGGTGTCGCTCGATGCCGAGTACCAAGTTTTGATGCACAACCGGGCCGCCGCTGAGCTGCTGGGAGTCAAAGTGGGGGACAACCTGCTCTCCATCGCTCGCGCCGCCGATCGGCTGGCGCCGATTAGCGACATGCTCGTCGCGACTCGCGAGGGGGCGGACACTGGAGCTCAAGCGGAGCCGGCGAGGACCACCATCCGTCTGCCAGGAGTGGACGGAGAGCCGCAGAAGGAGTGGACGGTGGTTTCGGTGCCGCTACCCCCCGTCGCCCGCCCCGATCCGTTACCCGAATCAATGCCGGGCCTGGCCGCTCCGGGTTCGCTGTTGGTGGTCGAGGATGTGACCGAGATGCTGCAAGGCCAACGTTTGGCGGCCTGGGCGGAGATGGCTCGCATCATCGCCCACGAGATCAAGAATCCGCTCACCCCGGTCCGTCTGTCCGCCGAACACATGCGTCAGGTGTACCATGCGGGTTCCGATCAGTTCCCAGAGGTTTTCGAGCGGTGTACCCGCAACATCCTGACCCAGGTAGATGAGTTGCAGCAGATTGCTAGCGAATTTTCGACCTATGCCCACATTCCGCGGATCGACCTGGTGGAGGGCGACCTGCGGGCCGCCATGGAGGCGCTGATCGAGGCCTATCTGGCGGCGCCACCACAGGGGGTCGAGATCCTCTTCCAGGCGGAGGCCAAGCCTCTGCCGGTACGTTTTGACGCTCGCCTGCTGGCTCGAGCGGTGCGCAACCTTCTGGAGAACGCGGTGCGGGCGAGCAGCGGTGGCGGTCAGGTGGTATTGCGGCTCAAGATGGTGGACGGCCGGGCACGAATCTCCGTTGAGGACACCGGACCGGGAGTACCGGCGGAGCAACTCGGCCGTATTTTCGACCCCTACTTCTCGACTCATGACACGGGCACCGGCCTCGGCTTGCCGATTGCGCGGCGTATCGCGGAGGAGCACGGTGGGGGGGTTTCGGCGCGCAATCGACCGGGTGGAGGACTGGCGGTGGAGATTGAGATTCCGTTGATCGAGGGGGCTGAATGAAGCGGAGATCACGAGCATCCGGGCGACCGCGGCCTCTCTTTCGGCGGCTTGGTCGGTACTGGGCCAGAACCGGCCTGGGGCTGCTCTGCTTAGGGTTCTTAGCCTGTTCTGGCGGTGGCGAGGGGCGAGCTAAACCTGCCGGATCGGCCCTGGTTGTCGAAGCTGGGACGACGATCCCAGCCACCGCCGTGCGGGCGCTCGAAAGCGTTGGGGTGACGGAGTTGTTTGTCGTCGCTGGGGAGTTGGTGGGCGGGGGCGCCGCCCTGGGGGTGGCAGCGGGGCCGCTGCCCACTTCGCCGAGCCGGGCTTCCGCCACCTTGGTCCTCCGCGGCCGTTGGGACGGGAGTGAAGAGGAGGCGCGGGCGGCCGGCCCGGCGCTGGCCGCCAGTGTGGTGAAACTCACCTCGGGCGCTCGCGACGCCGGCTGGATCCCTTTGGGCCTTCACTTCGAGGTCGAGGCGGCGAGCGGTTTGCGCGCCTGGGGGGCACTGCTGAAAGAGCTACGCCGGGAGATGGATCGCACCCTCTTCCTCTCCGCCCGGCTGCGCCGCGACGAGGCGATGGGGCCCGAAGCCGATGCGGTGGCCGATGCCGTCGATTTTCTGGTGGTACCGCTCTACGGCCAACGTCCGGGTGAGCCGGAAGAGCGTGCCGCTTGGGATTTGAGGCAGGTCGAGGCAGGGCTCAAACGGTTGGAGGAGCTGGGTTGCGACTACTTGGTGGAGGTCTCGACCGTGGGGCGGGCACAGAGGACCCGCGACAACCACATGGAGGAAACGACCTTCGGATCGTTGTCCGACCTGGTGCGCTCGCCGTGGCTTGAATTGAGCCGCGGTTTTACCCTGGATGCGGTCGATGCACAGATCTACAGCTTCGTGGCCGGCAAGTCGGGAAACCTCCTGGACTGGCAAGTCAACGCTGGCGATTTAGTCAGGATGATTCGCCTCGGCAGCCACAATGTGGAGGAGTATCGACGCCGCGCCGG
>QIHU01000807.1 GCA_003231035.1 Acidobacteriota bacterium | reverse complement strand
GTATTCATATCCATCGCAAAACCTCCTTGCAGGTGAGACGTTCAGGGGAAGAGGGCGGCGACTTGGGGAAGAGCGAAAGGGAGGGCTAGGCGCTTGCCCGGGAGCGAAACGAGGAGACTTCGGACAACTCTTCGTAGAGTTCGCGTTCGCGCTCGCTGAGCGCTTCCGAAATGACGATCCGAATTTCCGCCAGCAGATCTCCGTGGTCTCCTCCCGAAGACTTGGGGAAGCCCTTGCCGCGCAGCCGGATCGTCCTCCCGGAAGAGGTTCCGGCCGGAATTCGAACCTGAAGCCGTCCATTGAGGGTTTCCACCGGGACCTGGCTACCGAGAGCTGCTTCCGCTGGCGTGATGTCAAGGGTGGTACGAATGTTGTGGCCGTCGAGGCGAAAGTGTGGATGCGGCATCAGGTCGATCTTCAAGTAGAGGTCCCCGCGAGGCCCCCCTGGCGCCCGTTCGCCGCCCTTGCCACGTAGTCGGATGCGCCCTCTTGGCCGAACTCCGGCGGGGATGGCAACCTTGAAGCTCTTGCGGTTGCCCATCGGATCGCTCACCGCGATCTCTCGCTTGCCACCCTGCGCGGCTTCTTCCAGGGTCAAGACGATGGTCGCCTCCTGGTCGACTCCGCCGCGCGCCGCCGTTGCCGGCCGCGGTCCTCCGCGGGCGCCGCGACCGCCGCCGAACAGCATCTCGAAGAAGGAGCTGAAGCCGGAGGATCCAAAGTCGAAGCCGGCTGCCTCTCCCATCTTGCCGAAGTCGAAACGGTGGTTTTCGTATCCGGGGGGAGGGGAGCCACCCCGTTGGGCCGCCTTCCAAGCGCTGCCGTACTGGTCGTACTTGGCTCGCTTGTCCGCATTCTTGAGAACTTCGTAAGCCTCTCCCACCTCCTTGAACTTGTCCTCAGCCTCGGGGCTGTTGTTGACGTCGGGATGGTACTTGCGGGCTAACTTGCGGTACGCCTTCTGGATCTCATCTTGCGAGGCGCCGCGTGCCACACCCAGCAGTGCGTAGTAGTCCTTGTAGTCCAACAGTCAATCCTCCGAGAATAGATAGACGAGAAAAGCGCGAGGCGGTGCATCGCTGCCTCTACGATCTGCGCGCCGAAAGTTTAGTGCGACGCGCTCACATACTGTAACCAAGGTCGGGAGCGGCGCATTCCCATCTTAGTCGACTCGCCTAAGAAAAGGGTGATGGATGCGCCGGCCAATTCACTGATCTGGTGCCGAGAAGCGATTGGCGTCAAAAGGTTGAGCGGCGGCCGGTAGAGATGTATCGAGGACCGTGGCGCGGATCATCTTGCCGGTCCAGGGGGCGAGCAGAATGCCGCTTCGGTAGTGGCCGGAGGCGAGGATGACCTCCGGCCGACCCGCGAGGGGGCCGAGCAGTGGTCATGGCGATTTGGCTTAAGGGGCTGAGTGGCGAGTTGGGCAGCATATCGGCTGGCAAGCCTTTTCTTGGCTCTTGCCGCGATGCGGCAGGCAGGTTATGCTGCGGCCCGGAAAACGCCGTCCTCTCGGCGCGCGAGGTCGGTGAATTTCCGATCTCCATCTCCCTCTTTTTGATCTCTCCAATGCCTACTCACGCCGTCTTGGACCACCTTGCCCAGTGCCGTTTTCTAGTGGTGACCGGCAAGGGGGGAGCTGGAGTCGCGCTTGGGGAGGGAGCCGGATCTGTTGGTCGTCAACCAGCTCTATCCCGCGGTGGAACCCTCGGGGGGTAGCGAGCCTCCGCCAGGGACCGCCCTGTTCCTCTGGCACCAACGCCGGGCGATCAACGAGCAACAGCTAGCCCGACTAGCTCGAGAATGGAGCGGCCCGCGGGTGGAGCTTCCTTTGCTGCCGGTGGAGCGTGGCCCGAAGTTGGCCCGGCAACTGGCCGATCTTCTCGTCTCCGATGCCGGTTGGAGCGCTCCGTGATCGCGGCGCTCGAAGGGGCTCGGCTGGTGGTCGTTGTCGGCGCCGGTGGGGTAGGCAAGACGACGATCGCCGCCGCTCTCGGCGTGGGCACCGCCGCGGCCGGCGAGGAGGGGTTGGTGATGACCTTCGATCCCTCGCTACGCCTCAAAGACACCCTGGGAGTCGATGAGCGCGCCAGCGAAGGCGAAGCCGAGGTCTCTCTGGGGGCGTCCGCCGACGGGGGTCGCCTCTACGCCAGCTTGCTCGACGCTCGATCCACCTTTGACCGGCTGATCGAGCGCTACTCCCCGGACAGGGCCTCGCGAGAGCGGATTCTGCACAACCGCTTCTACCGTCATCTTTCGGGGAGTCTCGCCGGAATTCTCGAGTACATGGCGGTGGAGCGCCTGTTCGAAGTGGACCGCGAGGGACGGTTCGACCGGGTGATTCTCGACACCCCGCCGACGGGCCAAGCACTCGACTTCCTGGAGGCGCCCGATCGGATCCTCGCCTTCCTCGACAGTGGAGCGCTCCGGGTGGCCCAGTACTCGTGGTTCGATCGTGCTGGCCGGCTACGGCCGACGCAACGCTTTGGCGGCTTGGGCCGGGGGGTGGAACGAGTTCTCGACAAGATCGCGGGGCTCGGCCTGCTGCGCGATATCGCCGAGTTCTTCCAGCCTTTTGGCCCGCTCTACCAAGGGTTCCGCCAGCGAGCCTTGGAGGTCAAGGCACTGCTGTGCGCACCGACCACCGCTTTCGTGTTGGTCGCCGGCCCTGGCGAAGAACGGATCGCCGACTGCCTCTTCTTCGCCCGCCGGCTTCGCCAGGCTGGCTATCGGCTGGCTCTGGTGATCGTCAATCAGATGCATCCACCGCCTGACGCGGAGGTCGACGCTGGCCGTGATGGAGCCGGAGTTCGTCTGATGCAATGGCTAGGAGAGCGCGATCGGCATGGCCTGACCACCTTGCGCCAGCTCCTCGGAGCCGACCAACCGTTGCTGGCGTTGCCCCTGTTGGCGCACGAACCGACAGGGTTCGATCAGCTCCAACGCTTCGCGAGCGAGATCGAGGAGAGCCCCCTGACCGGTGAATGAGCCGCTTATGCCGCACTGCGGAATAATTGTTGACATTTTTGCCGCACTGCGGTATTTTTCTCTTGGCCGGGGCGCCGTACAGCTTAGTTTCGGCCCCGCGCGGTAGCTCTGACCGACTTGCACAACACAGAGGAAAGACGATGATTCGGCTGATCAAGCGCTACGAAAGTCGCAAGCTTTACGACACGGAAGAGAGTCGCTACGTCTCTCTCGAGGAGATCTCGAAGTGGATTCGCGATGGCCAAGAGGTCAAAGTCCAAGACAATGCCACCGCGACCGATGTCACCGCTCAGACGCTGACTCAGATTATTCTCGACGAAGGACGCAAGGGCACTTCCTTTCTCCCCACCGATCTGCTGCACGAGCTGGTTCGAGCTGGCGAGCGGGCGGTGTCGAGCGGAGTAGAGCAGGTCCAGTCGAGTGTCGACCGATTCGTCCAGGCTTCGATCGATCGCTTCAGCCCAGTCCGCCGGGCGCGCGAGGAAATGTCTACCTTGCGCAGTCGTTTGGAGCAGCTAGAGAGTTCCCTGGTTCGATTGGAAGAGAGCGCCTCCGAGGGGGAAGCTCTGGACCCCAATACGATCGATTCCGCGACCCGGAACTCGGTCGAAGCGAGTGCGCCGAAAAGAACTAGCCAGGGTGGCAAGACGAGCACCCGCGGTTAGTTCGGTGGGGCTGGTTCGGTCTGGGGACGCCAGTTCTCAGGAGATCGCAAAACTCGCGGAGGAGCCCAAGGTCGCAACGGCCGGGTTAGTCCGCATGGTTGGATAATTTTCGCTCCGGCGGCCAATGCCGCGGAGCGGCAAGCGCAAGATAAGGAGTTCATCATGGCAAAGCAATCCGTTAAAGATATTCAGCACGACCTCAAGACTTCGGCTCACAAGATCTGGCTCGCCGGGCTCGGTGCCCTCGCCGCCGCCGAAGAGGAGGGTGGAAAACTGTTCAAGAGCTTGGTCGATCGCGGCGAAGATCTGGAGAGCCGGGGCCGTGAGGAAGTCAAGAGCACGGTCGAGGATGTCAAGAGCGGTGTGAAGAAGACGGTCAGCAAGGTTGAGGATGCCTGGGAAGATCTGGGCGAAGGGCTCGACGAGCGGGTCACTTCCGCCTTGCATCGCCTCGGTGTTCCGAGCCGCGAGGAGATCAAGACGCTGACTCAGCGGATCGAGGAACTCGCCTCCAAGGTGGAGAAGCTGGTGCCTGCCAAGACCAAGGCTGGTGCCACCACCCGACGCACACCCGCCAAGAGTGTGAAGGCCAAGGCGCGCACCGCCAAGGCCAAGGTCAACTGAGTCGGCCGAGTCCACTGGGCTATGAGCCGATCGCGTACGAAGAGATCGAAGGTGCCGGAGTCGGCGCCCAAGATCGGCATTGCGCTGGCCGGGGGAGGCCCGGCTGGCGCGATCTACGAGATCGGCGCCTTGCGGGCGCTGGACGAGGCCGTACTCGGCGTCGACTTCAACGATCTTCATATCTACGTTGGGGTGAGTGCTGGGGCCTTTATCGCCTCCTGCCTGGCCAACCAGCTGAGCACCGCGCAGATGGTGCGGGCGATCGTAAAGTCGGAACCGGGCGAACATCCCTTCGCCCCCGAGACCTTCTTGACTCCAAACGTTCGTGAACTCGCCAAGCGTAGCTTGACGCTGCCACGATTGCTCAAGGAGGCCTTGCAGCAGTACGCCACCCACCCCAAGGAGGTGACCTTCGTCGAGTCTCTCTTACGTCTAGGGCGAGCGTTGCCGGTCTCGGTCTTCGAGAACGAGCCCATCCGCGCCTTCCTGGAGAAGATCTTCACCATCAAGGGGCGCACCGACGACTTTCGAGAGTTGGACCGTCACCTGGTCGTCGTTGCCGCCGACCTCGATGCTGCCCGCGCGGTCCGTTTCGGTGAGCCGGGGCTCGACCATGTGCCGATCTCGAAAGCGGTCCAGGCGAGTACCGCCCTTCCGGGCCTCTACTCACCGGTGGAAATTGACGGGCGCTACTACGTGGATGGAGTCCTCCTCAAGACGCTGCACGGCTCGGTCGCGTTGGAAGGAGGGGCCGATTTTCTCCTCTGCATCAATCCGATCGTGCCGGTCGATACGGTGAGCGCGGTCGAGCGAGGAGTGATGGTACGGGGCAATTTGATCGACCGTGGCTTGACCACCGTCTTGTCGCAGACCTTCCGCACCTTGATCCACTCGCGGCTCGATGTGGGCCTTTCGCACTATGAGAAGCGGTTTGACGCGGACATCGTCTTGCTGGAGCCGCGGCGCGATGACTACCGGATGTTCTTCACCAATATCTTTGGTTTCTCAGAGCGCCGCGGGATCTGTGAACATGCCTACCAGGCTACACGGGAGTTCCTCTTGGAGCGCTACGAGGAGCTGGCGCCGATCTTCGAGGGCCACGGTGCGCAGTTGAGTCGTGACCTGCTGGAAGATTCCTCACGCAACCTGTGGGAAGGGGTTGGTGAGGATGCGGTGGCCCCCGAGGGCCACGAGATCGTGGAGCGGATCGACCGGGCCCTGGATCGGCTGGAAGTTCTGGTCTCGTAGAAGGGGGAGTCTCTCGGGTTGCCTCTGGCCCGCTGGCGCGGTAGGTTGCCGTCGTTTGGTAGTGCCGCGTAGGTATGACGATGGCGCGGGAAGTGAGGGAAAGGCAACCCGTCAATGAAGAAGATCTTGCTCTTGGGCGCCGGCCGCACCGCGCCCTTTCTAGTTCGCTATCTGCTGGACCATGCCTCGCGAGACGACTACCACCTTACCGTCGGCGACCGAGACCGAAGCCAAGCGGTGGCCTTGGTGGGGGGGCATCCCGCGGGTGAAGCGATCACCGTTGACGCGGGAGATGCGTCGGGGCTGAGTTCTCTGGTGGGCGACTTTGACCTCGTGGTCAGCCTGATGCCACCGGTGCTGCAGCCGCGGGTCGCGCGGGCCTGTTTGGCGGCCCGGGTGTCGATGGTCTCGGCCTCCTACCTCGACGATGAGACTCGGCAACTGGATACCGAGGCGAGCGATCATGGGGTTGCCATCCTCACCGAACTGGGCCTCGATCCGGGAATTGACTTGATGTCGGCCATGGAGCTGATTCAACGGCTGCATGACGCGGGAGCGGTGATCGAAGGCTTCGAGTCTTACGGTGGCGGAGTTCCAGCGCCGGAATCGGCCGACTGCAACCCGCTGCGCTACGGCCTCACCTGGAACCCGCGCAATGTGGTGATGGCGGCGCACGATGGCGCTCAGTTCCTGCACGGCGATCGCCTGCGCATCGTTCCCTGGCATCGCATTTTCAAGGCCACCTGGCCGATCGAGATCGCCGGAGTGGGGACGCTCGATGCCTACCCAAACCGGGATTCGCTCTCCTACCGGAGGAGTTTGGAGTTGGACGAGGTAACGACCCTCGTTCGGGGTACCCTGCGCTATCCGGGCTGGTGTGAAACCTGGCATCAAGTGGTTCGTTTGGGGTTGCCCAACGAGACGGTGGTCATCCCAAACATGCCCGAAATGGCTTGGAGCGACTTGGTGGAAGCCTTCATGCCGGCCCATGACCCGGCGGACGAACCGCTGGACGTGCGGGTGGCCAACCTGCTCGACCTCGACCCTAACGGCTTGGCGATGAACAATTTGCGCTGGTTAGGTCTGTTCTCCTCCACGAAGATCGGCGGCAACGGCAACACCGCGGCACAAGCGATGAGCCAACTGTTGCAGGAGAAACTGGCTCTGCCGGCCACCGAACGCGACATGGTGATCCTGCACCACATCCTCAAGGTGCGCTATCCCGGAGAAGAAAACCGGCGCGAGACCATCCGCTCAACCCTGGTCGAACTGGGAGAGGCGGGAGGAATCACCTCCATGTCTCGCACCGTCGGTCTACCCACGGGCATCGCCGCTCGCTTGCTCCTGCGTGGAGAGCTGACCGTCACGGGTTGCGCGCTGCCGGTGGAGCGGCGTATTTACAAGCCGCTCCTGCGCGAGCTGGAGGTGGAGGGAATTCGCTTCGCCGAGCAGGTGACGGTAACCTGACGTTCGCAAGGTGGTTCCGGGCGCCGCACCCGTTGTGCGGATGCGGCACCCGGAACCTTGCCCGACGCCCGACTCCCGGAAGGGAGAGTGCGAGCTAGAAGCCGCAACGCTGAAACGGAGGAGTGGGGACACCACCGCGGGCGCCGCGGGTCGTCGGGACAACTGAGTCCGTTGGAG
>QIHU01000304.1 GCA_003231035.1 Acidobacteriota bacterium | reverse complement strand
CAGCCACCGCTTATCCGTTGGGATCCATGGTGGATCCTACTTCCAATGAACTCTCGGGAGAGCTGCCGTCCTTGGTTGCGAGAACAAGCGAAATGATCCAGCGACTTACTAGTTCAGAGAACGAGGTGGTCAGTGTAGCGCCTGTCGCGGCATGTGCGGGCAGGGTAACTGAGAGACACAGCAACAAAACAAGACAGATTCCGATAATTCGACGCATGGCGATCTCCTTTGCCGGTTGGTGCAACTTCGCCTCGGGGTAGCTCTACTCTGAGGAGAAACCGCGTTCAATTTTTGAGAGTGCCTCCGTAGTTTACGTCTTTGAGGCATTCAGATGTATTGCGGTCGTCTCGAAATGCACCCCGGGTCAGTCGGTTTGCCTGTTTGTCCCCTAAATAGATAACGAACAGGCTGTCTCTTTGAGGCCAACAAGATAGCGGCGGGGTCTCCGAGATGACTGGCATCCCGGGTTCTGGCGTCCAAATGGTGCGCTAGCTCCAAAGCGAAACGGGCACGGCCTCGGGCCTTTCCGGCGGCTTCGGCAAAGTACGATCCAAACTTTCGCTATGAGGAGCCGTTGTTGGGAGAGCGATCTGCGATGGTAGCCACCGCGGCTCGCGCAGTTCGGGTTCGTTGAGTTTCACTGGGAGGCCCTAGATTCCGGTGTCGGGGGGCCAAAGTGGTTGTCTTGCAGGGGAAGTAGCAGTTGCAGATGCTAGATTGCATGGGAATTTCTCTTCTTCTACCAGATCCGGTGCTCGCCGTTGAGCGGAGCGCGGCAAACGATAAATTCTTCTAGGAGAATGCCCTATGGAAACGCCAGAAAGAACCCTGTTCGTCAAGGCCCGTCCGGGTGAGTGGGTGGCCCAAGACCACGCCCATATCCATCGATGGATCCACCGGCTCAAGAAATACGTTGCCGACCATCCTCGTGATCTGGTAGCGCCGATCGCCGAACTGCAAGAGATGGTGAACTCCGATCGCGTACTCCATGCCCAGGTCGAAGCCATGTTCGTGGAGGCCTGGGAACACAGGAAGTTGACCCCGCTCGGACAGATGGAGGTCCGAACGTTTGAACAGTTTCTGGGGTTGCTCAACGGGATCATGACCACGGCCCCGGAGGCCTACCAGGACATTCCCAGCCACGAACCGTCCGGATTGATCGGCTTTCCGATCAACGCCTTGCTCGACTGGCCGATGGCCACGGAGTCGGGCTACAACGTGTTCGCCAACGTGCTGGTCAACCAGCAATTCAAGAAGATCCTGGCCTACTGGTCGCGGTTTCTATGCACCGAGGAATCGCGCTACGTATTGACCGAGTGCGCGAGCAGGCTCGATCCCACGACCCTCATCGTCCCGTGGCTAGGCGAGCTGGCCAAGTCAGAAATGGTTCAGGCGGCCATCTCGGCGGTCGGGGAAGGCCCCAACCCGACTCCTGACCGATTCGAGGAGGTCTTCAACTGTGACCCGAGTGACGAATACTACGGCTTCGGGTCCTGGGATGATTTTTTCACGCGGACTTTTCGCGCTGGCGTGCGGCCCGTGTCCAGCGAGGATGACGACGGTGTGATCGTCAACGCTTGTGAGTCGGCACCGTTGCAGGTGAAGACCGAAGTCTCGCTCGATGCCAAATTCTGGCTCAAAGGTCAGTCCTACTCGCTGTCGAACATGCTCGACTTCGATGAGCACACGCCACTCTTTGAGGGTGGCACGGTCTACCAGGCCTTCCTCAGCGCCTTGAGCTTCCACCGATGGCACAGCCCGGTGAGTGGGACCGTTAGGAAGGCCTACGTGGTCAACGGCTCCTACTACCTGGAGAACTTGTACGAGGGGTTCAAGAACCCCAAGGGAGCCGACCCCAGCGCCCCCAACGACTCGCAACCTTTCCTCACAGCCGTGGCCACGCGGGCGCTCATATTCATCGAAGCCGACAATCCGAAGATCGGGTTGATGTGCGTGATGCCGGTGGGAATGGCCGAAGTGTCGAGCTGCGAGATCACCGTGAAGGTCGGTGAGCGGGTGGAAAAGGGCGATCCCCTGGGCATGTTCCACTTTGGAGGATCGACTCACTGCCTCCTCTTCCGCCCGGGCGTGAACCTGGAATTCTTCTTCTACGGCCAGACCCCGAGTCTCAAGGCCACCAACATGCGAGTCAACACGGCCATCGCCAAGGTGCTGTAAGAACTAGCAGGCTTAAGCGCCACCCAAGAAGCAGCGGGCGGGCCTATCGAGGTGCCGCCCCCCTTCAAGTAGATCCCGACCACAGGTGATTGGAGCCAGGGATCGTGGAGGTCGGGAATGGCGAGGTTCTGAACTCAGACGCCCGCCTTCGCCCGTGGTCGCACCTCGCTGTCCAGCCGATCTGCTAGCGAGACTTTGGCTTCCTCAAGATCGAAGTCGGTCTGAAGGCCGAGCCAGAAACGCTCCGAGGTGCCGAAATAGCGCGCCAGTCGAAGCGCCGTGTCTGGAGTGATGGAACGTTTCCTGAGAACGATCTCGTTAACCCTCCGTGGCGGTACGCCGAGGTCCCGGGCCAGTCGATTCTGGCTCAGAGCGAAAGGCCTCATGAACTCCTCCTGGAGAACCTCGCCGGGATGGACATTGGGTAGGCGGTCGCTCATCGGGTCACCTCAGTGGTAGTCGACGATCTCGACCGAGTAGGCGTCTTCACGACGCCACTCGAAGCAGATCCGCCATTGTTGGTTGATTCTGATGCTGTGCTGACCCTTGCGGTCGCCCTTCAGTGCTTCGAGCCGGTTGCCCGGAGGAATCCGAAGATCGGTCAGGCTCTGAGCGTTGTTGAGCATTCGCAGCTTTCTTCTGGCGACAACTTACCATCGAGGTGCCACCCCTTCTGCAAATAGCTCCGATTGGCGGTCTCGAAGAATGGCCGGCACCTTGTGATTCGGGGTTGGGCAGTAAACTCCAGAAATCTTGATGCAGGGAGTTGAATGCTAGACTGAAACCAGGCATCTAACCTCTCGGGAGGGCACTCCATGGCGACATTGACCATCCAACTTGAAACCATCCCTCGCGTACTCAAGGACGCGGATTTCACCCGCTACTTGATTGCCGGCTCGCTCTACACCAAAGGCATCCTGTCGGGGGAAGAAGCGCGCGAGCTGACCGGCGATGCCCGTCGCGTGTTTGAGGACAAGATGTCGGAGTACGGCTTCGCGATGATGCCGGATGACGACGACGAGATCCGCGCCGAGCTGAATGGCTAGGTACGATGCGGTTGTTACTGATGCCGGTCCCCTGATCTCACTGGAGAAACTGCCCAACGGCTTCGCGCTGCTGGAGCACACCTGTGCGAAGCTTCTACTTCCGCAGGCGGTCGCCGCTGAAGTCTCCTACTTCTTTCCAGACGAGGACGCCTACTTCGCCCAGCATCGGGTCCGCGAATTTATCGAGGTTGAGGTGGTGACCAGCACGGAGATCACCCTACACTCTGGAAACGACTATTCCCGCCTTGGAGAGGGCGAACGGTCCGCCATTGCTCTTGCTTTGGAGCTGCAGATACCTCTGCTCGTCGAAGAGCGTCTCGCCCGACGGCTGGCGCGGGAACGGGGGTTGCGGGTTTTCGGCGCAGCGGCGATCATCAAGATCGCCTGCGAGGAAAAGGGAATCAGCTCTGAGCGTGGAGGCGAACTACTGCGCTCTCTATTCGACGCGAACCGCATCAACCGCAAGGTCCTGCGGCATCTGCTGCGAGGTCTGGAGTTCTGACGCTATTCTGCTAGATTGGGCGCTGTAAGTTCCTCAAGGGAAGGGTTTCACTACGCGATTGGCACCTGTTTCGGCTAGAGTGCAGAACCGTTCGGCGACGGAAGGCGAGATGATCTGTGGCAATAATTCAAGGCAAGCGAAGTAAGGCGACCGAATGAACGCTCACTGCTTTGTAGACGGTGGCTATCTTCGAGCAATCTCGAAAAAGGAGGAAAAACCCCTGGTGGACCCACGGACCTTGGCGAACAACATTGCTTACTCCAAGCTTGTCCAATTCTGGCGTACTCCCAGGAGCAAAGAGACTAGCAAGGAGTTCGTGGGAGCAATGCGAGTGAAGGTTGGACTCTCCCGTGTGATCTACTATGATGCGAAGCCCGAAGAGGATCGAGACCCAGCGATCACTGAGTATTGGAAGGCTGTCGAACTCCTCCCGGACACAGAGACCAAATTCGGCAGAATCCGAGGTCGCCCCCTCCGCCAGAAGGGCGTCGATGCCTTAATCGCAGTAGATATGCTGACTGGCGCCTTCAACTCGCTCTTCGAGGTTGGGATCCTTGTGGCTGGCGATGCAGACTTCGTACCAATTGTCGAACGTGTCCAGAGCATGGGTGCCATGGTCCTGGTGGCTGCTGAGGAACGTTCCTTAGCAGATGAGCTTCGTCGGGCTGCCGACCGAGTGTGGATTATTGATCCCCAAATGCAATCTGACCTACCATCACTGGCAGGAGAGGACGAGCGCAGATGGCGCGAGGATTCTGAGGGGAATGTTACGCGGGATTGACTAGGAAGTGACGCCGAACTGGGCTTCTGCAGCAGGCCCCTTCGCGACCGCTGAGAAGCAGTCACGATATACAGCAGGGATGGCCATGGCTGTTGGGGGACTGCCGCCATCGAGGCGCCGCCCCTTTTTGAAAGTACCCGGCCGCCGCCGGTGGAGTTGGCTCGCGAGGTTGCCGGTCAGCTGCCATCGACGTGCCAACCCTTCTGCAAGTCACCGGAGAGTGCCAGTGACACTCGATGGCGACGTTGATGCTCAAGGGCGCGCCGGCCATCCGTTTCAGTCAGGAGATCTGGGGTCACTCGAAGCTGGGGGCGACGCAGGTTTGGACGAGGGATTCGATCGAGCACTTGCAAGAGATCCATGTGGTGACGCATCCGACGGCGGGGCTCAAGGGGGCGAAAGTCCAAGAGCGAGGATCGTAGCTGGAGGCGGAGGCTTGAGTCGCTCCGCGAGGCGCTGGAAGCGGAAGTGAGCGAGGAGATTGCCGCGGAGACGGGTCGAGACCTAGGGATGCGACGACCGCGCTTGTGGGCGCCGAACTGGCTGCGGTGAGAAGAGGCGGTTAGAATGAAAGGTGTGGGCTTACGATTCTTTCTCGATCCGGCCACCGATGAGCCACATATCTACGAGCATGGGGTTAGTAAAGATGAGGTGGAAGAGGTGCTGGCGAACCCTGGCGAGGAGCGTCCCGGCCGAGGGATCTCGCGGATGGTGATCGGGGCGACTGAGGCGGGCCGGATCTTGCGGGTTATCCAGGCACCGGATCCGAATCCACGCAGCGTGTTTGTGGTTACCGCTTACGACTTACGAGGCAAGCCACTGGCTGCCTATCGACGCCGACAGCTGCGCAAGAGACGACGATGAAAAAAGAAGTGAAGAATCAGTATCCCCCTGGATGGGACGAGGGACGGGTGCGCGATGTGTTGGAGCACTACGAGAACCAGAGCGAAGATGAAGCAGTCTCCGAGGATGAAGCGGCTTTTGCCAACGAGACGATGATGGCAATTCCGCCATCTCTGGTGCCGGAAGTGCGCCATCTAATCGCTGAGTACGAGGCGAAGTTGGCTAGCTGAGCCCTGCTTCCTCGCCCGAAGAAGAAGCGTCCTGGGTCTGCGTGCTTGCGGAGCTTCCGGGATGTGTATTCTCGGTCACCCCGGATCTCCCAGGCCCGGCAGGCCAGGCCAGGCCATCGAAGTGCCACCCCTTTTGCAGGTAGCAGCTCCTCCTGACCCTCACCCAACCCTCTCCCGGTGGGAGAGGGCCCCTATCGAATCGGTATTTCCCTCTTATCCCCCTCTCCCCCCGGGAGAGGGGTTAGGGGTGAGGGTGCGGAACAATCGGATGCCATAGACTGCCGCGGTGCTGAAGACAAGCTACCGCCTGCTCAAACCGCTGCTTTTCCGTATGGACGCGGAGACGGCTCACAATCGGTTGCTGGGGTCGCTCGCGCTGGCCCCCGACTTGATGGCGATGGCAGCCTCGTGGGGAGCGGGGCCGCCGCCGTCGATGCTGGCTCGCGAGGTTGCTGGCTTGCGCTTCGCCGGCCCGGTGGGGTTGGCCGCTGGGCTCGACAAGGATGGGTTGGCGATTCCGGTTTGGGAGGCGCTGGGCTTCGGTTTTGTGGAGGTCGGAACCGTGACGGCCCACGCGCAGGCTGGCAATCCGCGGCCGCGCCTCTTTCGCTTGGTCCAGGACCGGGCGTTGGTCAACCGGATGGGCTTCAACAACCGGGGTAGCGCGGCGCTAGCCGAGCGGCTCGGGCGGTTGAAGGGGGCGGGGAGGTGGCCGGGGGTTCCGCTGGGGGTCAATGTCGGCAAGAGCAAGATCACCCCTGCGAAGGAGGCTGTCGCGGACTATGTGACTTCGATCGAGCGCTTGGTGGGTTTGGCGGACTATTTCACGGTCAACGTTTCGTCCCCGAACACACCGGGGTTGCGGGATTTGCAGGAGAGGTCGGCTCTGGAGCGACTGTTGCCGGCGGCGCTGCGAGCGGCTGAGGGCACGCCTCTTTTTCTCAAGCTCTCGCCGGATCTGTCGGAGCCCGCGCTGGGTGACGCGGTGCGGCTGGCTGCTTCGTTGGGCGTTTCGGGAGTGATCGCCACGAATACCACCATCGCTCGGCCGTTGGCCGCCGAGGCGGGGGAGTTCGGTCTGAACCGTGACCCGGAGCAGCCAGGTGGACTCTCGGGCCGGCCGTTGTGGCCCTTGGCCCGCCAGGCCATTGCTACCGCTCTTGCAGCGGCTGACGGGCGCATTCCGGTGATCGGGGTGGGTGGGGTTTCGACCTCTGCACAGGCGCGTGAGTTGCTGGACGCCGGCTGTGCCGCCGTTCAGTTGTATACCGGCTTGATCTTCGAGGGGCCGGGGTTGCCCAGCCGGTTGCACCGCGAGCTGGCCAAGGAGTAGCGAACCCAAGGGCGATTGCACTACTCGTTGCCCCCCCCTTTTTCGCTGAGCTTCTTGCGCTGGCAGGTCCATGGAAGGCGCTATCCTTCCATGTTTTAGGGATTGTTGCTTGCACTCAGAGAACATGCCGCCCGGGGAACGATATGATCGCGCAATGTCGATCTCTGGCCACGCTGGCTCCACGCTGGATGCCGCGCGATGCACCGCCCGAGGCCGAGGACTGGTTTCTCGATTTGGAGGATCCGAAGTTGGGCCGAGTCCGTCTGACCGGCCGCCTGCGCCATGAGGCGGGTTCTTCGGTGCTGCTGGTGGTGGTGCATGGGATTGGCGGCTGCGCCGAAGCGGGGTATGCGCACAAGGCGGCTGGCGCGGCGGCGCGGGCCGGGATCTCTTGCCTGCGGATCAATCAACGGGGTTGCGATCGACGGGGCG
The DNA here is from genome assembly GCA_003231035.1 of Acidobacteriota bacterium. Taxonomy (GTDB): domain Bacteria; phylum Acidobacteriota; class Thermoanaerobaculia; order Multivoradales; family SZUA-115; genus SZUA-115. The sequence goes on along the minus strand of QIHU01000304.1, from coordinate 806 downwards.
AGGACTTTTACCACGCGGGGCTGAGCGCCGATCTGGGGAGGGTCTTGGCGGCGCCCGAGTTGGCTCGCTACGACTCGATCCTCTTGCAGGGCTATTCTCTCGGCGGCCATGTGGTCTTGCGCTACGCCACGGGCGTCGACGTTGGGCAGATCGATCCCCGGGTGGGCGGGGTGGCGGCGATCTGTGCGCCGCTCGATCTGGCTCTGTGCAATCAGGCGATCGACAGCCCGCGGCTGTGGCCATATCGGCGCTACGTCTTGGGCAATCTGATGCAGATCTACTCGGCGGTGGCAAAGCGGCAAGAGGTGGCCGTGCTGGTGGCCGAGGCAGGTAAGATTCGAACCTTGCGCGAGTGGGACCACCGCATCGTGGCTCCGCGTTGGGGTTTTGCCAGCGCCGCGGACTACTATCGAAAAGCCAGTGTGGCTCCGCATCTCGGATCAATCACCGTGCCCGCGTTGCTGGTGGTGGCGCAGAGAGATCCCATGGTGCCGAAACGAACCTTGCTCCCCATCTTGGAGGGGACGACTCACTCGTTGAGCGTCTCTTGGATCGAGAAGGGGGGCCACGTGACCTTCCCAGCCAATTTTCACCTCGGAGTCAAGGCGCCAGCCGGCCTCGAGGCTCAGACTCTGGGGTGGCTGTCCACGCGTGGCCCCAGTTCATCCCGTTTTCCCGGAGAGGCTTCACCATGAGCGACCAGCGAATCTACCGAGTGATCTTCCTCAACCAAGGAAACACCTACGAGGTCTATGCTCGCGAGGTCTCGCAAGGTGGCCTCTTCGGCTTCATCGAGGTGACGGGGC
>QIHU01000239.1 GCA_003231035.1 Acidobacteriota bacterium | reverse complement strand
GAAGGGGTGGTCCACTCGCCGACCTCGATCGAAAGATCGGCGATGATGGCGTCAAACGGGGCGCGCAGAACGGTCTTGGAGAGTTCGCTACGGGCCAGCCCCACGGCGGCTTGGGCGCGGGCGCTGCCGGCGCCCGAGGCACGGCAGGCCGCGGCGGAAGTCTCGGCCTGGCTTTGGGCTTGATCGAGGAGATCCTCGGAGACGATGCCCGACTGGCTGAGGGTGCGCTGCCGCTGGTGTTCGCGCGCCGCCCGTTGGGCCGTCAGGCAGGCACGCTCCTCTTCGGCTTGCGCCGCCTCCAATTCGCGCTGAGCCAGGGTCAGCCGGGCTTGATAGATGGTGTCGTCGAGGACTAGAACCACCTCTCCCGCCACCACCCGCTCGCCCTCGCGGCGCGGTAGCCGCTGGACTCTGCCGCCAATCTCGGGGGAGAGCTTGGCTCGCCGCCGGCTGCGCAAGGTGCCGGCGCGGGAGTTGGTCACCGTCGCCTCGACCGGACCACGGTCGAGGGTCGTCACAGTGACCGCCACCGGCTTGGGTTTGAACAGGGTGACGCGCAGTGCCCAGAAGGCGGCGACGAGAGCGAGGAGGATTGCCAAGCGGAGTAGCCAGCGGCGCATGGAGAGACTCTACGCACTATCGCCACGCCGTCAACCCCTCGCCGTCCGCTTTTTGGTGAAGACGGGTGGTCTTCGCGCGTGCACCGGGGCGGATAGCAGAGGGTGGAGGATCGGGAAATTTTCCCGCTTCACTCCCCTCGCCCTGGAGGCGGCCAACCGGGCTAGGGCTCCGAATACTCGAAGATTCATAGGGATAACTCTTTGCGACGCTCTTGGTACGCGACTTGCCCTAGCAACGGAGGAGCTTGTGAAACTTCATGGCACCTCCCTTTGATGATCTGGCAAACGGCATCGGTGGCTCACTCTCGGGCCGCGGACGGAAAGGAACTCGATGATCCCTCGGACCTCACCCTCCACCTCTGCAACGCAACAGCCACACCTTCTTCACGATCGAAGGGTCGACCCTGGCCTGAGGAACTTGGATCCGATAGACGTGGAACCTAGGATCCTGCCGCGCGCTGGCCTGGAGTGGCTGAACGACAACGGTTACATCAATCCGAGCGCTGAATCTCCCTTCGCCTTCTTGCGCCAGGAAGCTTCTCGAACATCGCGGGCACAGCGAACTCGCGCCGCCGCCTCGTTGTTCGCCAGCGGGGACCTGCTGTGCCGCCGTCGCACGCGGGGAGGCCGTGGAGTGGTGACGACCGGCGGAGTTCTGGAGCGCTCTCTGGCCATCCTCGAACGGCCCCAAGCTCGGCTTCGTTTTGGCATCTCCGAGAGCGGGCAACTGCCGACGATGCGCGAGTTTTACCTCTGCGGCAACCATCTAGTCTCCAGCTTCAGCGACGGCGAGACCGCCTTCGTGGGCGAGCCGGCGCGGCTCGAAGACGTCCTGGCCTGCCTGGTACGTCACCTTGCCAGTCCTGATCTGCCGGCCCAGATGGAGATGATCTGCATGATGCCGCAGCTCTACGAACTGGTGACCGTGTTATGGAAGCAGCAGGGCAAACCATTGACCGAGCCGCTCTCGCGGGCCGAGGTCGCCCGCTTGCTTCCCGACGGCGACCGACGGGCCGCGGGTGAGCTGCTGGCCTCGATGACCGAGGCCGGGGTCTTGCGCCCCGGTGATCGAGGCCACACCCTCAGCCCGGCCTACCGGCACTGGCTCGGCTTGGCCTGGTCCGACAGCGTCTTCGAGATCGAACGCGGCGAACCGGATGGCGATGGCTGGGGGCGGCGCGAGCAGGACCGGCTTCTCTTTGTCGGCCCGCCCGGACAACGGGTGTTGTGTGAGGACGTGGCGCTCGATGGCGGCAAGGCCGAGGGCTCGGCCTCCGGTGATCAACCAGGGCGCGGGGTGATGCTCCTAAGCCGGTTGGGCGGCAGTGACCTGATCCGGCGCTTGGCGACCTTGCTGCGCCCCGTTGAACGCGCGGCCGGCATCGGCCGAGGAAGCAGGTTCGGCCGGGCCGCGCGCCAGCCACGGTTTGATGTCAATTGAAGGTACGGTCTCCGGCAAGGGACGGCTTTGCTCCCCTTTGCGCGACACTGCTAGAGTAATTCGAATGTCGATATCTAGAGGCGCGCGTTCGTCTGGGACTAAGCCCACCGTCTTGGTCGTCGATGACGAAGCGGCGATCCGCGAAGTGCTTGAGATGCGCCTCCAGAAGTGGGGCTTCGAGGTCTCGTTGGCGGCGACGGGAGAAGAGGCGAGTCTCTTGGCGGAGAAACTCGACCCTGACGTCGTCCTCTCCGATGTCGTTTTGCCGGAAATGGGAGGGCTCGATCTGCTGCGCTGTTTGAAGGCGGGCAATTCCGATCGTCCCGTCCTCCTGATGACCGCTTACGGCAGTATCGACACCGCGGTGGAGGCGATGAAGGAGGGGGCCCAGGACTTCCTCACCAAACCGCTCGATTACTCGAAGCTCAAGGCGACCCTGTGGTCGCTACGCGAGATGGTGGCGCGGCGCGGCGAGATGGCGCGGCTTAGCTCCAAGCTCAAAGAGGGGGGAGGTCTGGGGCCCATCGTCGGTCTCAGCAAGCCAATGCGCGCCCTCTTCAAGCTGGTGCGCACGCTGGCTACCAACGAGGCGTCGGTGATCATCACCGGGGAGAGTGGCACCGGCAAAGAGGTGGTGGCGCAAACCATTCACGCGATGGGCAACCGCGCCGCCGGCCCCTTCGTCGCGGTCAACAGCGCGGCCATTCCCGAGGGGCTGATCGAGAGTGAGATCTTTGGCCACGAGCGGGGCTCGTTTACCGGTGCTTTGAGTTCGCGTCCGGGCTGCTTTGAGCAGGCGGACAAGGGCACTCTGTTCCTCGATGAGATAGGGGAAATGCCGGCGCAGCTTCAGCCCAAACTATTGCGCATTCTCGAAGAGAGCTCGGTTCGTCGGCTCGGCGGTCGTCGCCAGATTCCCTTCGATGTGCGGGTGATGGCGGCCACCAATCGCTCGCCCGATGAGGCGGTGCGTACCGGTGTCTTGCGGCGAGATCTCTTCTACCGGCTCAACGTCTTCACCATCCATATGCCACCGCTGCGCCAACGCGAGGGAGATGTCGAACTCTTGATGCGCCACTTTATCGACCTGTTCAACACCAAACATGGTGGCGAGGTGGAGGGGGCCAGCGGGGAGGCGGCGGCACTGCTTATGAACTACCCCTGGCCCGGCAACGTCCGCGAGCTGCGCAACGTCATCGAGCGTGGAGTGATTCTGGCCGAACGGGGTTGGTTGGAGGCGGTGCACCTGCCGCCCTACGTGCGCCGACCGGACGGCTCGGCGCGAACCAGCATCGTCTTGCCCGCCGGGGTTAGCGCCGCCGAGGCCGAGAAAATCCTCCTCTTGAAGACCTTGGAACAGGTCGGCAACAACAAGGCGGAGGCGGCTCGCCAGTTGGGTCTCGACGCCAAGACCATCCGCAACAAGCTCAAATCATACGGCGTTCGGGCGCTCTCATGAGGCGGTCGGTGGCCCGCGCCGCGGGCTGATCGGCACGGGGGCCCATGCGCGTCGTCAGCAAAGTGGCCAGCGGCTCGGCGCTCCTCGTGGCATTGCTCGCCGGGGTGCTGCTGTACCAGTTGTCGCTGTACCGGGCGCTAGTGCGCGGTAACAACGGGCTGTCGACCAAACAACTGGCCGCGTCGCGCCTGGTACTGCAACAGCTGCGTTCCCTCGATCGATACGAGTTCTACCGCAGCCGGGCCGGCGTGGTCTCGGACCCGGAAGCCTACCTGCAACGAAGCGACGTGCAAGCGGCCCAATTCGAAGAACTTTTGGAGAAGCTCGAGAGCTTGGTGGATAGCTCGTGGGTCGAAGGGGCGGACGGCAACCCGGTGGTGGACTACCGCCGCGAGCGGGCCTTGCTCAGCGCTATTAGCCGCGATTGGACTCGCCTGCGTTACGACCCGGCCTGGTACCGGTTCGGCGCCACCGCGGCCACCGCGCAAGAGGTGGATCTGACCCGCCTCTGGTCCCCTGGGGTGGACGGGTTGTCCCGGCAGTGCTTGGCGCTGTCCGATGCCATCGATGGCTCGATGCGCCAGCAGCTCGAGGCTTCCTGGGCTTCGAGCCAGCGGGTGACCGAACTGTCCAAATGGGGTATCGGCCTGGCCCTGGCGCTCTCCTTGGTGGTGGTGTTTCTCACTGTCAGATCGATCAATGTTCCCCTCAAGCGGATGGCTCTAGGGACCCAGGAGATCGCCTCTGGCCACTTCGATTTTCGCTTTGACGAGCGGCGGCAGGATGAGTTTGCTTATCTCGCCAGCTCCTTCAACCGCATGGTCGAAAAGCTCGGCCAGCTGGACCAGATGAAGAAGGATTTCGTGGCCCACGTCTCCCACGAGTTGAAGAGTCCTCTGGTCACCATGCAGGAGACCAATCAGCTACTGGCCGATGAGATTCCGGGTCTACTCAACCCCAAGCAGCGCCGCCTGATCGAGTTGAACTTGGACGGTGGCCGGCGGCTGTCGGCGATGATTTCCAACCTGCTCGACCTGTCGAGTCTCGAAGCTGGCGGGATGACCCTCGATTTCAAGGCCGAAGATGTAGTGGAACTGCTGCGCTTCGTGGTCGCCTCCGTGGCTCGCCGAGCGGGTGAGAAAGAGGTGGATCTGAAACTCGGGCCGCCGGCAAACCAGCTCATCATCATTGCCGCCTGCGATCGGGATCGCACCCTCCAAGTACTGGAAAATCTGATCGAAAACGCGGTCAAATTCTCACCTCGCGGGGGCACGGTGACGGCCGGTATCGAGTCGGCCGACCACGCTCCGGCCACCCTCCCAGAGAGGCTGAAACCGCGCTTGCGCTCCGCCGCGCGCGGGCTCGGCTTCGTCTACATTACCGTCAAGGACGAAGGTCCCGGGGTTCCCGATGGCGAAAAAGAGGCCATCTTTCAGAAATTCCACCAGGCCAGCAACACCGCCCGGATCGGGACCGGCGGGGTGGGTCTCGGCCTGGCCATTTGTGGCGAGATCGTCGAGGCCCACGGTGGCGCCCTGTGGGTCACCGACCGGGAGGGTGGAGGGAGTTGCTTCCACTTGCTGCTCCCCGGCCCCGCTCCCGCCCTACGCCGGGCCGCTGGCGCGGGTGAGGACCGCTCCTCCCGCGCGGCGCTGTAAGATCATCCGTCCATGAAGAGATCGTCCTGGCCGTTGATGGCCTCAATTCTCGCCCTGGGGGCCTGCCTGTCACTGGCGACACCGGGTGATCGCTATTTCGAACAGGGAGCCTACGGCGAGGCGGCACAAGAGTACGCGCGGCAGCTGGCCGGGGACAAACCGGTGCGCCATCGCGACCGGGTGCTCTATCGCTTGGCCTTTGCGCATGCCATCCGGCACAGTCCGGTCTACGATTTGCAACGGGCGCGGGATCTCTTCGCACAGTTGCGCGGCGAATTTCCCGAGAGCGTTTTCAGCCTGCGCGCCGAGACGCTGGTCGGTTGGGTCGAACGGGGCCGCCGCTTGCAGTTTTTGGTGGATGAGGAACGGCAACGGATCGAAGAACTGGAAGTTCAGATCTCCCGTTTGCGGGGCTATCTCGATCTCGCAAACTCTTCCGCCGCCGAAACCCAAGGGCTCACCACGACCCTCTACCGCCAGCTCGAGGCTCGCGACGAAGAGTTGCGGACCTTGATCCAGCGGTTGAACGCAAGCACTCGGCAGGTGCGGGCACTGAGTACCGAGCTGGAGGGGATCAAGAGGCTAGATCTCGCCGGTCCGCCCTGAGCGGCAAGCCTCTCCAATTCAACACAGCGGCATCCTCGTTAAGTTTGGGTAAACTCTGCCTCTCCAGCGCACCGTCGGGGAGGCCGCCGTTGGCGGGCAGGCCGGTCCCACGGGTGATGGCGCTCTTCAATTTCGATCACACATTAAGGAGCCTTCTCATGGCGGACATCCGCATTGGTATCAACGGTTTCGGGCGCATTGGGCGCTGTGTCTTCAAGAATCTCCTGGAGCGGCCCGGCGTGCAGGTGGTGGCGGTCAACGATCTGGCCTCGCTCGACGACCTGGCCTACCTGCTCAAGTACGACTCGGTACACGGCTGGTACGCCAAGAAGGTCTCTGAGAACGGCAAGAACTTGCGGGTGGGAGATCGAGAGATTCCCTTCTTTGCCGAGAAGGATCCCTCGGCGCTGCCCTGGGGAGATCTCGGCGCGGAGGTGGTGATCGAAAGCACCGGTGCCTTCCGCGCCCGTGAGCGAGCCGCGCTGCACCTTGAGGGTGGCGCCAAACGGGTCATCATCTCGGCCCCTTCGCCGGACGCGGACGGCATGTTCGTCCTCGGGGTCAATGACCAGAGCTACGACCCGGAGAAGCACCGGGTGGTGTCGATGGCCTCGTGTACCACCAACTGTTTGGCGCCGGTGGCCAAAGTGCTCAACGAAGCCTTCGGCGTGGATCACCTGATGATCACCACCGTTCATTCCTACACCTCCAGCCAGTCGCTGACCGACCGGCCGACCCGCAAACGTCGGCGGGGCCGTGCCGCGGCGATGTCGATCGTGCCGACCACCACCGGCGCGGCGCAGGCTGCCGCCGTGGTCTATCCCGAGCTGGCCGGGAAGATGGACGGCCTCGCTCTGCGCGTGCCCGTCCCCGACGGTTCGATTACTGACATCGTCGCCACCCTGCAACAGGATGTCACCGTCGAGTCGGTCAACGCGGCGCTCAGCGAAGCGGCGAGCAAAGCGCCGCTCAAGGGAATCCTGCGGGTTACCGGCGAGGCGCTGGTTTCGAGCGACATCCTCGGCGATCCTCACTCTTCGATCATCGACGCCGAAAGCACCATGGTTCTCGGCGACCGGATGGCCAAGGTTCTCTCTTGGTACGACAACGAGTGGGGCTACTCGTCCCGACTGGCCGATTTCGCCCAGCTCATCGCCGATGCCGGAGTCTGAGCTTCCTCACCCCGTGGCGGGGTGAGGAACGGCGGATTCGGAGGGCAGGGATGCCCCCGATGCATCGTTCAGATTCGACCCTACCCTTCGAGGGTTGCGGCATTTTCAGCCGGCGCGCGAATCGAGCTCTTCCCAACGGGCATAGGCGGTTACGAGCTCCTCTTCGAGTTCGCCGAGGCGCCGATGCGCCACGACCGCGGCGTCGGCGCCCTCGCGCTGGAAGAACTCCGGGTCGGCGAAGGAGGCATGGAGGG
>QIHU01000016.1 GCA_003231035.1 Acidobacteriota bacterium | reverse complement strand
ATGGCCCACGTCGGCTTGGCGCGCGCTTTTCTCGAGATGGAGGGGTTTGCCGAGGCGGCCGATCACTTGGCGGCCGCGACACGGCTTGCAACCGGAGAGAGAGCCGCGCCGATCGCCGAAGGATGGCGCAAGATCTTCCAACAGAAACTAGCTGCGCTGTGCGTGCCGGCCTCGCGGCGGGCGAGTGCACAGCGGCTCTACATTGAGCAGATCGACGCGCTTCTCGAGCTGACCGGCGGGGACTCGCACGTCTTGACCCTTCGCGGCGTTGCCTCCGAGGCGACTGTCGCCGGCCGGGGGCAAGGTGGCGGTGCCGAGGCGGCGGTATGGTTTCGCCAAGCGATCGAGGCCAACCCGGATCAACTGGACGCCCACCACTTCTTGATTCACGCCTACGAAGACCTTGGGCAGCACCCGCGGGCGTTGCCACATGCACAGGTGTTTGCCAAGGGTGCACCCCACGCACCCCATGCCCTCCACATGGTGGGACATGTTCTCGCTCGCTCCGAGAAGTGGGAGGAGGCGGCACCCTGGTTTCGGCGTGCCGACCTCTTGCACCGCGCGCGGCTCGTGGATCCAGCGTCGACCTCTCTGATGCGGCGCTTTGACTGGCATTTTGGCCACAACCTGCGAATTCTCGCGGAGGTTGAGTGGCAACTTGGGCGGCGCGAGGTGGCCTATCGCCTGTTGCAGGAGACCGCCGATACCGCCTTCCACGGTTGGCGCGGCACCTTCTACGAAACTCCGCCTTTGGAGCTGCTCCTGCTGCGAGGCCGATACACCGAAGCGGGGGCCGTTGGCGCAAGCCTTTGCCTTCCCCTTGGTCGCGGAAGCTCTTCTCGGCCTCGGTCGGACCGCGGAGGCTGAGAAGGCGGCGGCGCGGAGTCGCGCGGCGTGGCTTCAGCTGGAACCACTCGCCGCGCGGATTCCCGCCGGACGCCCCGATCTAGCCCTCGCGCGCGGCTTTCAGGACCACCTCAACCGGCTCTTCGCCCTTCACCGGACCCCGGCCGAATTGAGGCCGCAAGTACTCCAGCAAGCGCGCCAGCGTACGGATGCCCTGGTCAGTTTCGATAGCTGGATCTTGAGTCTCTCCCGCTACCACCGTCTCAGCGCGGTGACCTTGCCGCCTGCCCCCCACCCGTAGCTCCTACCGTCGCGGCGACCTTGCGACTCACTTGCAGGGCGCCTTGGCTCCAGCCTCATCTGAAGCCCCGACCTTTTTTCCTCGATTTTGATTCAGTTTCTGTCGCGGTGACGCCCTGCTCGGTAGAGATCGAACCGCCTCCCCGTCAGGTGAAGGTCGATCGGCGACAAGGGCAGTCCGAGGAGAGTGCTTGTGGGCACCGCGCTCACGGCCGCTCGGCCAGGGGGAGGTGGGACTTCCTGGCAGGAGGCCGACGGTCTTGGGGAGGGGGCTGTTAGTGAGCTATGGCGGCGAGGCCGCCGCGGCCTCCTCCCTGAGTTGTTTCTCGAACTCCTCGAAGTCTTCGGGCATGCGCTCGGACTCTTTCGGCAGATAGAAGGGCCGCTGTTGGTACCAAGGGAGTTTCATCACCTTGCCCATCAGCGGCTCGTACTGGCGCTGCGGCTCGGTGCCGGCGACGAAGGCCTCTTCGATCAGGGTCTCGGCGCCCGGTCCGGGGAGCAGGCCGGTGTAGAACTCGACTTGCGCCAGGGTGACGCCGCTGGGGACGGTGAAGCGCTCCTTCGCTTCGATCCAACCCTCGGCGAGTCCCTGTTCCACGACGTCTCGCCAGATCGGAAGAGCGACCCGGTCGCCTCCCATGCCGCTGCCCATCGACTTCTTTTGATCGTAGCCGACCCAGGTGAGGATGGTGTAGCGGGGGGTGAAGCCGACAAACCAGGCGTCGGTGTAGATGTTAGGAGTGCCGGTCTTGCCGGCGAGATCGAGGTCGAGGTCGCGGGCTTTCCTGGCGGTGCCACGGTCGACGACCCCTTCCAGCATGTGAGTCAGAACGTAGGCCGTCGCCGGTGAGGTGACGGTTCGAGTCTTGGCCACATGTCCTTCGAGAACCTGGCCTTCGGGGGTGCGAACCGACTCGATCAGATAGGGCTCGACCCAGGTGCCCTGGTTGGCGATCGAGGCGTAGGCCGCGGCGAGTTCCATGGGGATCAAATCGGCGCTACCCAAAGCCAGGCTGTTGTAAGGCGGCAGCGGCGACTCGAGGCCCGCTCGGCGGGCGAAATCGATCACCCGATCGATGCCGACCAGGTCCATCAGCTTGACCGCGGTGACGTTGATCGACCTTTCGAGGGCTCGACGCAAAGTCAGAATTCCGTAGTACTCGGGATAGTAGTTGCGCGGCTTGTAGCCGAACTCGCTGCTGCCGCCGCGGAACCGAACCGGGCCATCGAAAAGGGTGTCGGCCGGGGTGAAGCCGGCTTCGAGCGCGGCGCCGTAGACGAAGAGCTTGAAGGCCGATCCCGCTTGGCGACGGGCTTGAGTGGCACGGTTGAACTGGTTGCGGCCAAAATCCCAACCGCCGACCATGCCGCGCACGGCGCCGGTTGCCGATTCGATCACGATCAAGGCGGATTGCAGTTTCGGTACCTGGTCTAAGTAGAGGGTCGGTTCATCCTCATCCGTGGCCTGTGCGAGGTGAAACCAAGCGACATCGCCGCGCTTGAGAAGATTCCTCGGCTGCCGCTTGCGGGTCCACTGGATGCCCTTCGCGCCGAGGGTGTAGGTTTCGTCGTCGATCTTGATCAGGGCGTTGGTGCGGTGGCTCTCCAGCACCACACCGCGGAACCAGCGCTCGTCGCTGGGGGCTCCGGTACCGTTCCAGGAGGGTAGGGATGCCTCTTCCGGCGGGTCGTCGACGTGGCCGATCGCACCGCGCCAGCCCTTTGCTCGATCCAAACGCACCAGGCCATCGTGCACCGCTTTCTCGGCGCAGCGTTGGATGGTCGAGTCGAGGGTGGTCGAGACCTGGAGGCCGCGTTCGAGGAGCATCTCGGTGCCGTAGGTTCCTTCGAGGTACCGCCGTACCTCCTCCGAGAAGTAGGCTCCGAGTTCGTTCTTCGCCAGGTGGGGGATCGGTTCGAGCGCTTCGGCGATGGCTTCCGCGTAGCGTTCCTGGTCGATCATCTCTTCGTCGAGCATGCGGCGCAGAACCTTGTTGCGACGCCGAATGACCGCTTCCGGGTCCTTGTACGGACTGAGGTCGTTGGGGTCCTGCGGGATGCCGGCCAGGGTTGCTGTTTGCGCCAAGGTCAGCTCGCTCACCGACTTCCCGAAGAAGTAGTTGGAGGCGGCTTCCATGCCGTACTGGCGATGGCCCATGAAGTTGATGTTCATGTAGAGGGCGAGGAGCTGATCCTTGCTGAAGCTCTTCTCCAACTCGACGGCCAAGAAGGTCTCCTTGATCTTGCGGGACCACCGCTTCTCGTTGTTCAGGAAGAGCTTGCGCGCCAGTTGCATGGTTAGGGTCGAGGCGCCCTCGGTGCGTTCCCCGGTCGAGTAATTGCTCAGCACGGCGCGGGCGACGCTGGGGGCGTCGAATCCGCCGTGACCGTAGAAATTGCTGTCTTCGACCGCGATCACGGCGTCGCGCAGCAGGGGCGGAATTTCCTCGGGAGCCAGGATGATGCGCCGTTGGCGGGCGTAGGAGGCGAAAGGCTGTTGGTCGGCGGTGTAGAACTCGGTGATGCGCGCCGGGATGAAATCGGCGACCGAGTCGACCTGTGGCATGTTGATGGTCGCCGCGACAGTAACCCCCAGAGCAGTGCCGAAGAGGGCAGTGACCAGGAGCGGCAGGGACCAGCGCAGGATCTTGCGCCGCGATATCTTGTGGCGCCGCGCGCCGCGCTCGCGGCCCGCGGACCAGGCGGAGACGGTCTGCTTGGCGGCTGGCGATGGGGGAGTGGGGCGAGAGTTGGGCGGCGGGCCGGGCGGGGTCGAATCGTGTTGCACGGGGTCAGTATAGCTTCCCGCCGCGCCAGCCTTGGGCTCTCTTGCCTTGCGGGGGCTGGCCGGCGGTGGTAGAAAACTGAAGTGAACGACTCCGAGGACAACCTGGCAGCCAATTCCGAGCCCTCGCCGTCCGGCGAAACGCCAACCCCATTCGCACCTCCGGCGAAGAGCGGGTGCGGCAAGCCCCTTCTGCTGATGGCGGGAGCGGTGGCCATTCTCTTGCTAGTGGCGCTGGTGGTCTTTGCCTTCAAGGCGGGTTCTCTCCTCGCCTTGACCTTCCGTAGCGTCGCACCGGCGGTGATCGAACGCTTGGCCGACGAGGTGAGCGAAGGGGAGAGGGCGCGGCTCGTCGAGGCTTTCGAAGCGGCGGCCCAGCAAGCCGAATCGGGAGATCTGAATCCCGAGAAACTGGCCTTGGTGCAGCGCCAGTTCGGTGCCGTGGCTTCCGGCGGTGAGATCAGCGGCGAGCAAGTTGCCGCCCTGTGCAGCGCTTTGGAGGCGCTGGCGGGAATCGAGTCGCCCGTTTCCGTTGAACCACCGACCGAGACTCAGGAACTCGAGGAGGCTAGTCCCGGCCCCCCACCCGCAAACGAGGAACCCCCGTCGTCCGCTCCCCCCTTCGACGCCGCCGCTTAGCGATGGCATTGAGGGGTGATCTGGCGCTGCCCACGGTGGCCTTCTGGCGGTAGAGTGGGCGGATGGTGGATTTCCAGATTGTCTCGCCGTTCTCTCCCCAGGGTGATCAGCCGGCGGCGATTCGACAGCTGAGTGAGGGCATCGAGCGTGGTGACAAGGAGCAGGTCTTGCTCGGAATCACCGGCTCGGGCAAGACCTTCACCATCGCCAAGCTGATCGAGAAGATCAATCGCCCGACCCTCGTCTTGTCGCACAACAAGACGCTGGCGGCGCAGCTCTTCCAAGAGTTTCGCAGCTTCTTCCCGCACAACGCGGTGGAGTACTTCGTCTCCTACTACGACTACTACCAGCCCGAGGCCTACGTACCGGCGAGCGACACCTTTATCGAAAAGGAAACCTCGGTCAACGAGACCATCGACCGGCTCCGCCTACGGGCGACCAAGTCGCTGTTCGAGCGCCGCGATGTGCTGATCGTCGCCTCGGTCTCTTGCATCTACGGCCTCGGTTCGCCCGATTCGTTCTACAACATGCTGCACTTCTTCACTCGCGGCGACGAGGAGGGGATGGAGGTGGCGCTCAAGCGGCTGGTGGGAATGCAGTACGAGCGCACCCAGCTGGATCTGTTTCACGGCAGCTTTCGGGTGCGTGGCGATGTGTTGGAGATTCATCCGGCCTACGATGATGTGGGCGTTCGGGTGGAGTATTTCGGCGACGAGATCGAGCGCGTCGTGCGGATCGATCCGCTGCGCGGATCAGTGATCGAAGAGGTCGAACGGATCGGGATCTTTCCCAAGACCCACTACGTCACCCCTGAGGAACGACTCAAGCAGGCGGTGGTCACCATCGAGACCGAGATGGGCGAGCGCTTGGCGGTGCTCGAAACGGAGGGCAAGCTCCTCGAAGCGCAGCGGCTCGAACAGAGGACTCTGTTCGATCTGGAGATGTTGCGCGAGATTGGTTTCTGCCACGGAATTGAGAACTACTCCCGCCACCTCACCGGTGGCGAGGAGGGCGAGCCGCCCCCCACCTTGCTCGACTACCTGCCGCCAGACACCTTGTTTGTGATCGACGAGAGTCACCAGACGATCCCCCAGGTACGGGGCATGTATCACGGCGATCGATCGCGCAAGATGACCTTGGTCGACTTCGGATTCCGCCTTCCCAGTGCCCTGGACAATCGGCCTCTGACCTTCGAAGAGTGGGACCACAAGGCCGGTCAGCGGATCTATGTTTCGGCGACGCCGGCCCCCTGGGAACTGGAACGCACCCAGGGGCTCTTCGTCGAGCAGCTGATTCGTCCCACCGGTCTCCTCGATCCCGAGATCGATCTACGGCCGGCCCAGGGACAAGTGGACGACTTGGTGGAGCAGGCCCGCGAGGTGGTCGCTCGTGGCGAACGAGTTCTGGTGACCACCCTCACCAAGCGGATGGCTGAGGAGCTGAGCCAATATCTGAACGAGATCAACTTCGCCGTGCGCTACATGCACAGCGACATCGACACCCTCGAGCGGATCGAGATCATCACCGCTCTGCGCAAGGGAGAGTTCGACGTGCTGGTGGGAATCAACCTGCTACGCGAGGGGCTCGACCTGCCGGAAGTTTCGCTAGTGGCGATTCTGGATGCCGACAAGGAGGGTTTCTTGCGTAGCACCACCTCGCTGATCCAGACCTCCGGCCGAGCGTCGCGCAATATCAATGGTCGGGTCATTTTCTACGCCGACCGCGTGACCGACTCGATGCGCCGGGCCATGGACGAGACCAGCCGTCGACGGATCAAGCAAGCGGCGTACAATCAGGAGCACGGAATCGAACCGCGAACGGTACTCAAGGATATCCATAGCCCGCTGGTGCAAATGGCGAACCTGGATCTCTACGCCAGACCGGCAGGGCTCGAAGAGAGCGACGAGTTCGAGGTTGACGACAACCCTGAGCTGCCCTTGGCGGCGAGGATCGTACGCCTTGAGAAACAGATGCGCACCTCGGCCAAGAAGCTCGAGTTCGAGCAGGCGGCGCTGTTGCGCGATCGGGTCCAAGAGCTTAAAGAGCTCCAGATCTTCTCGGGTTGACCAGCGAATGGCTAGCGATCGTGTAGTCGAGAGGATCCGGGAACTTCCCGATAGGGCGGGGATCTACATCTTCAAGGACGAAGCCGGTACCCCCCTCTACGTGGGCAAGGCGAAGTCGCTGCGCAAGCGCGCCGCCAGCTACCTCAGTCGCGACCATGAGCCTCGCATCGCGGCGATGCTCGAAGAAGCCAGCGACCTGGAAACGGTCATCACCGATTCCGAAGCCGAGGCGTTGCTGCTGGAGAATAACTGGATCAAGCAACGCAAGCCGCGCTACAACATCTTACTGCGCGACGACAAGACCTATCCCTACCTCAAACTGACCCTGCGCGACGGCTACCCGCGCATCGTCTTCACCCGACGGATCGTCAACGACGGTGCCGACTACTTTGGTCCCTACCTCCCCGCCGGCTTGGCCCGCAAGGCGATCAAGTTGGTGCAGAAGCTGTTCGGCATTCGGGTCTGTCATATCAAGATCGACGGCAAGCTACCCAGGGCTTGCCTCTACTACGATATGCACCGCTGCCTAGGGCCCTGTGTCGACGGCTTGACCACCCGGGAGGCTTATGCCGACGCGGTGGCGCAGGCCCGTCTTTTTCTCTCCGGGCGTGGAGCGGAGTTGAGCAAGCAGCTGCGCCGCGACATGCTGGCCGCCGCCGAGGAACTGGACTACGAACGGGCGGGCCAATTGCGCGACGCGCTGGCCGAGGTGGAGGCGATCGGCCAGCGGCGCAAGATGTCGTCGGTCCACGGTGAGGACGTGGATGTGTACGGGGTCAAGGTGGCCGGCGGTAACGCCGCCGCCACCGTGCTGGTGATGCGTGGCGGCCAGGTTCTCGATCGCCGGGAACTCTTCTGGGAGGGGGTGGGCAAGGTCTCGGCTCGCCGTCTTCTCTCCGAGGTGCTGCCGCAAATCTACGACCGAACTTCCTTCATCCCCAAGGAGATCCACCTACCGGAACCGATCGAGGGAGAGGATGCCCTAGTCGCCTGGCTGAGCGACAAGAAGGGGGAACGGGTCTACCTGCGCATGCCCTCGCGCGGCACTAAGGCGCAGCGGGTCGAACTGGCCATGCGCAACGCCGATCTGTCCTACAAACGCCGTTTTCGCGCTACCGCGCGCGACACGGCGGCGGTCGAGAGTTTGGCCGCCCAGCTCAACCTGCCAGGGCCGCCGACACGGATCGAGGGATTTGACGTTTCCAACTTCCAAGGGGCTCAAACCGTCGCCTCGATGGTGGTGTGGGAGGGCGGACGGATGCGCAAAGGGGACTACCGTAGCTTCAATATCCGGGGAATGACCGGCCCCGACGACTTCGCTTCGATTCGCCAAGCGGTGGAGCGGCGCTACCGTCGCCGC
>QIHU01000841.1 GCA_003231035.1 Acidobacteriota bacterium | reverse complement strand
GTGTAGACGGGCCGCTCGTAGCGTCGGAGCAGCTCGCCATAGGCCGGCTGCGAGCCGTCGAGGGCTCGTCGAACCAAGGCCGCGTCGTCTAGCTTTCGGTAGGTGTTCACGGGTCATCGCCTGGTACGCGCGCCGAGGGATCAGGTTCTATGGTTTCACCAAATCTCCCTACTTTCCCAAGCCGCGCACCCAGTGAAGCGCTACCTCCGGGCAGAGGAGCGCGGTAGACTCGGAGCGCGGGGACTTCGACCCCAAGTCAACTTCCGCAGGAGAAACTCGATGAAGCGAATCGTACTGTCACTGGCCCTGATCGCGGCCACCACCCTTCCCGCCGCCGCCGGCAAGCTGGTGGGAGTCGAGATGGCCGACACCACCACCGTCGGCGAGCACGAGCTAGCCCTCAATGGTATGGCCCTGCGCAAGAAGCTGTTCATCAAGGTCTATGTCGCGGGCTTATATCTGCCGAGCCAGCAGTCTGACGGCGCCAAGGTCTTGGCCACCGATGGCGCTCGCAAGACCGTCATGCACTTCATCTTCGCGGTGGGTCAGGATAAGGTTTGTGGCGGCTGGGACGAGGGATTGGAAGCCAACACGCCGAACGCTTCCGGCGCTTTGAAGAAGGACTTCGAGACTCTCTGCTCGTGGATGGAAGATGCGGAAAAGGGCGACCGCTTCGAGTTTGCCTACCTTCCCGGAACCGGTACCGAAGTCTCGGTCAAGGGCAAGAGCAAGGGAACCATTCCTGGTAAGGCGTTCGCCGACGCCCTCTTCGCAAGCTGGATCGGAGAACACCCCGGCCCCGGCGAGGGCTTCAAAGACGATCTCCTCGGCAACTAGCTCAAGGGGGAGGGCGGTGGATGTGGCCAGCGGTAGGTGAGAGCGCGGCGGGCAAAAAAAGAGAGGAGCGCTGCCTGACGCTCCTCTTTGGGAGGGATGAGAGGAGGATTCGCCTCCCCAGATCTCGACCATACCCCACCAATAGCCACGTGTCAATATCAGGAATGGAACAAGTTTCACCATCGCGACTCCGGCAGACTCGCTGGTGCGCCGTCGTCGCCTTCGGGGTAGCAATGGCCTTAGCCAGCCCACCGCGGCTGCTCTCCCAGAGGGTCGCGGGCGCGCCTGAGCCGGTCGCCTCGTACACCATCGAGGCCAGCCTCGACGACCAAAGCCATCAAGTTCGAGGGCACCAGATCTTGCGCTGGCGCAATACCTCCGATCACGAGGCTAGCGAGCTTCAGTTTCACCTCTACCTCAATGCCTTCAAGAACTCCGCCTCCACCTGGTCTCGCGGTGCAAAGCCGGCGACGCTCGATCTTCTCGACCGCGAAGGCTGGGGGTGGATCGAACTGTCGCGGTTGGCGGTCGATGGCGACGAACTCCTCTCCGCCCTCGCCTATTTCGCCCCCGACGACGACAACCCGGAAGACCGCACCGTCGCCCGGGTTCCGCTACCCCGGCCGGTTGCGCCTGGCGCCACCGTGGAGATCGTCGTCGAGTTCATCGCTCAACTTCCACGCCTGGTGGCGAGGAGCGGATTCAAGAACGATTTTCACCTCGTCGCCCAGTGGTTCCCCAAGCTAGGAGTGTGGAGCGCCGACGGCCGTTGGCGATGCCATCAATTGCACCAGACGAGTGAGTTCTTCGCCGATTTCGGCACCTATGACGTCTCGATCACCGTGGGCGAGGAGTTCGTGGTCGGCGCTACTGGCAACCTGGTCGAGAACCGCGCCAATCCCGACGGGACTAAGACGCTACGCTTCGTTCAAGAAGCGGTGCACGACTTCGCCTGGACCGCCTGGCCCGACTTCGCTGAAGTCCGCCACACCTTTCGTCACCCCGACCTTCCCGAGGTGGAGCTAACCCTGTTGCTGCGCCCCGAGACGCGCCGTTTCACCACTCGCTACCTAGCGGCACTCGAACATTCCCTGCGCCTCTATGGCCTTTGGTATGGGGCCTACCCGTACCGCACCCTGACCGTGGTGGACCCACCCTGGGGAGCCGAAGGGGCCGGAGGAATGGAGTACCCCACCCTATTCACCACCGGCACCGAGCTGCCGAGCCAGCCCGCGACCCTGGAGCCCGAGGGGCTGATCGTGCACGAATTTGGCCACCAGTACTGGCACGGGATGGTCGCCAGCGACGAGGCCGAGGAGGCCTATCTCGACGAAGGGCTAACCACTTACGTCAGCGGTCGCCTGCTGCGCCAGGCTTACGGAGATCCGGCCTGGAGCTATCGCTTCTGGGGTCTTGAGCGAGTCTGGCCCACCCTGCGCAGAAGCGAGGTGATCGATACCTCGACGCGCTATTTCCGCCGCCCCACCGTCGATCCGATTGCCCGCGCCTCCTGGGGATATCTCGACCGTCGGTCCTACGGCTCGCTGAGCTACAACAAGATGGCCCTGTTGCTGGAACAGATCGAGCGCACCGTGACGCCACCGGTGATGGAGCGCGCCCTACGCGCCTACTTCCACCGCTACCGTTTTCAACACCCGCGCGCGGTCGATCTAGAGCGCACACTCAGCGCGGAGAGCGGCCTCGACCTCGCACCGCTCTTCGTTCAGCTGCTACACGGTTCTGGCCGACTCGACTACGCCGTAGCCGAGGCTCGCAGCCACCCTGAAGCGGACGATTTCGGCCTCTTCGGTCAGGGCGAGCCTCGCCGCGAGCGCGAGTCAGACGGGGCCACCCCGTTCGTCAGCGAGGTGGTGGTTCGCCGCCTGGGGGAAGTTCGACTCCCGATCACCACGGAGTTCGTTTTCTCCGACGGTCGGCGCCTACGCCGCGTTTGGGATGGCGAGGAGCGCTGGGTGCGCTACCGGATCCGCGGCCCGCGGCTGGTGAGCGCCGAGGTCGACCCCGAGCGAACGATGGTTCTCGACACCAATCGCGCCGACCGGCGCGCCTCGCGGCGCTGGCACCAGCGGGTCCGTTTCTGGATCCAGAACTTTCTCGAATCGGCGGCGACGCTCGGATGAAGAGCACCGGCAGGGGCCATCGTCCCCGAATTCGTACCGCCGCCACCGCCGGAATTCGCCAAACCCTCGCCCGACCGCGAGCTGTGGCACTGCTCCTGCTGGTCAACCTCCTCGCCGCCTGGGTGCTAGCGGCGCCCCTGGGAACCCTGCTCTCAGAAGAACTCGATCTCAGCCTCTACGGCGACGAGATGGCAACCGGAGCCTCCTGGCGCTGGTTCGACGAAGTGGACCGCCAGCGCGGAGCCGAAATCGGCAACCTCGACGGCTGGCACGCGCTGTTCTCGAGCGAAGGGGTCGGTCTCACCGATCTACTCGCCCTCTCCGGCCAGGCCAAGGCGATCGCCCTCGCCGCCCTCTTCCTCTTCTGGATCAACGGCCTACTCCACTGCGGCTTCCTGGCGACCCTCTACCCGGATCGCCGCGGGGGCTTCGGCGCCGCCACCGCGCGCTTTGCCGTGCCGGCCACCCTCCTGGCCATCGGAGCCCTGTTCAGCTACCTCTTGGTCTATACCTTGGTATACGTGCAGACCGGCCGCTGGCTCGCCCGCTGGATGGAGGCCCTCGACAGCGAGTGGATCGTCCACGCGGTCACCGCCGGCCGACTGGTGTTGACCGTGGCGGCCCTTCTCGCCGCCAAGCTGTTCTACGATCTGACCCGTGTCGTCTTGGTCGAGCGCAACTCCGGCAACTGGCCATGGGCCGGCCTCTTAGCGCTGCGCGCCCTCAGCCGCCATGGGCCGCGTTACGCGGGCCTCTACCTGCTCCTGGGGCTACTGACTCCAGCCTTGACGCTCCTCTGGAGCTGGAGCGGTGGACAATGGGCGCCGCAGGGCTGGATTGGCCTTTTCCTCCTCTTCCTACTGCACCAACTCTTCCTCGCCACCCGCATCGTCCTGCGCCTAAGCCACCTGGCCGCCAGTCGCTCGCTCTACCGCAACACACGGCGCCGCTCAGCCAAGGCCCCTTTCAAAGTGACCCGGCGAGGCGAGGCGCCGTCCAACGAAGCGGCCGGAGGTGAGCGGTAACCACAACCACGGCTTCCCGCCATCTTGCGGCCACAATCAGCGACTATCTTCACCAGGCTTGCACCACGAATCCCCATGACCATCTCCAAGTTCGACCCACCGACCGCCCTGCCCACCGCCCCCGTTCGCGGTGCGGCGGGCAGCGTCATACGGGCGGTATGGAAAGGGCTGCGCGAGCTGATAAAGCGGCCGCTTTACCGCCTCTACGAGCGCCGCCTCTCGGCCAAGGTTCAGGGGTGGAAGCTGCCCCGCCACATCGGTTTCATCATGGATGGCAACCGGCGATTCGCGCGGCTCGCGGGAAGCCGGCAGGTGAGCTTCGGCCACAACCAGGGGGCCGCCAAGTTGCACGAGGTGCTCGCTTGGTGTTTCGACGCTGGCATTCCTGTGGTTACGGTGTGGAGTTTCTCGCTCGAAAATTTCGAGCGCGACACCTCCGAGGTCGAAGAGCTGCTCCACCTTTTTGAGGAGAAGACCCGCGAGCTGGCCCACGACGCCGAGGTACACAGCAAAGAGGTACGGGTGCGCTTTATCGGCAAGCTGGAACTCTTGCCGCAAAGCCTCCAAGAGGCGATTCAGGCCGCCGAAGCGGCCACCGCCCACTACCAGCGCTTCCATCTCAACATCGCCATGGCGTACGGCGGTCGTCAAGAGATCACCGACGCCTTCCACAGCTTCCTCAAAGATCAAGCCGACGACGGTTTGGATCTAGAGCAGGTCGCCGCCCGCTTCGACGGCCGGGCGATCGAGCCCTATCTGTACACCTCGGGCCTTCCCGAGCCGGATCTCATCGTGCGCACCAGCGGTGAGGTGCGTCTCTCAGGCTTCTTGCTCTGGCAGAGCGCCTACTCGGAGTTCTCGTTCTGCGACGCCCACTGGCCGGCCTTTCGCAAGATCGATCTGCTACGCGCCCTGCGCTCTTACCACCTGCGCCAGCGGCGCTACGGTAGGTAGCTCAGGACCCCTGGCTACCGTTCGACCACCATCGCGAAGCCCACCCCACCGGCGGCGCAGACGGTCATCATTCCGAGGTTGACGTCGCGGCGCTTCATTTCGTGCAGGAGCTGCAAGGTAACTCGCGCACCGGTGGCGCCGAAGGGGTGGCCGATCGAGATCGAGCCGCCGTTGACGTTGTAGCGCTCCAAGTCCACCGCGCCCAGCGGCTCGTCCACCCCGAGCTCTTCGCGAGCGAACTTCGGTGAGGCGAAGGCCTTTAGGTTGGAGACAATCTGGGCGGCGAAAGCCTCGTGCATTTCGATCAGGTCGAGGTCGGCGAGTTTCGCTCCCGCCAGTTCCAGCGCCCGCGGCGCCGCCCAGGCGGGCCCCTGGAGTAGCTGGGTCGCGGGGTCGAGCGCGGCGAAGGCGAAAGAGCGCAGATAGCCGAGGGGTTCGATCCCCAACGCCTTGACCCGCTCCTCGCTCATCAACAAGACCGCCGATCCCCCGTCGGTCAACGGGCTGGAGTTGCCGGCGCTCAGAGTGCCGTAGCGCTTGTCGAAGACCGGCCGCAGCCCAGCAAGAGCCTCCATCGAAGTATCGGAGCGCACCCCGTTGTCGGCGGTGATCGCCGTGTCGTAGCGCGGACGCGGGAAGGTCGCCACGATCTGACGCTCAAACCGCCCGTCGGCGACCGCGGCGGCGGCGCGCTGGTGTGACATCAGGGCGATCTCGTCTTGCGACTGGCGCGAGATGTCGTTCTCCTTCGCCATCTTCTCCGCCGACTGGCCCATCGACTGGCCGGTGGTGAACTCGGCGATCGCCGGCGCCACCGGCGCCAGATCCCTGAGCTTCACCGAACTCAGCGCCTTGAGCTTGGCCGGCAGGCTCTTCGCCTTGCTCAACCGCATCAAGATCTGCGCCGCCCGCTTCGAGTAAGTGATCGGCACGCTGGAAAGCGATTCGGCGCCGCCCGCGAGGACCACGTCGGCCTCGCCGGAGAGAATCGCCTGGGCGCCGTAGCAAATGGCTCGGTTGGAGGAGGCACAGGCGAGATTGACCGTGGTGCCGGGGATCGTCCGGGGCAGCGAGTTGCGCAGAATCACCTCGCGGCCGAGGTTGGGAGCGTAGAGGGCCGGGATGACGACTCCGAAGACCGACTGATCGATCTCGGTGGAATCGATCGGCGCCCGCGCCACCAGTTCGGCCGCCGCGACGCTGGCAAGGTCGACCACGTCCATCGCCTTGTAGACCGTGGAAGCCTTACAGAAAGGGGTCCGCGCCCCGTCCACCACCGCCACGCGGTTCCCCTGAGTGCCCAAGCGAGCACCGGTGATCCGTGGTTTGCCGGACTTGCCGCCACGGGTCCAGACGGTGTCCGCCCGCTCGTGGATCTCCTCCATCAAGGTGGCGGTATTGGCCACCGGTAACGGTGCCGGAGTGGGCGAAGCCGGGGGCGTCGAAGAGCGGGTCACTGAATCGGTCATCTAGGATCCTCCTGAGGCTGCCGTTATACCACGCCTTCCCCCACCACGCCGCGCCGCGGCGACGGGGTCAGCCGGTGGACGGTAGCGGCGGCAGAATCGCCGTGGGGTCGCCGAGGCGGCGACCGCTTCGAGCGTGGTACGCGCCTTCAGCAGCAGCCGGATAGGTTCCAGAGCATTGTCGCCCGACGCCAGAGTGGCCTCCGAGAGCCCTTCCTTGTCCGCCAGCACGACCCCCCAACCCACACGCGGATCGGGCAACACTCCATTCCCTCCACCTAGACCCTCGGGGTCGAACTTGTCGACTAGCGGTTCCTCACCGGTGAAGAGGTTGAAACTCAGTTGCTGGGGAAACTCCATGGCTCTTGCGTATGGGGACCGATCGCTGGCCTCGCTAGTATTCCACGACCGAGGCCAAACGCACCTGACGGCGAGCCCAGAAACGGCGGTCGGACTCGGAGAGGTCGAGCCCCGGCGCCAAGAGCAAGCCACGCAAGCGGCCCAACGGCCCACGTCGCCAACGCCAGCGACCGGTGGAACGCTCCATCCGCTGGCGCAACCACGCCGCCTCGGACGGCTGGTGAACCGCCACCACCGTGGGGCGTGCCCAGGCGAGGGTGGCGAGGTAGGCGTCCGGGTTAGGCTCGACCAACAATGCCGCGGCCCGGTAGCTGGCCCAGGCCAGGTGATGGCGTCCCAGGGCGGAGTCGAGTGGCGCACAGAGGACGGTGATGGCCTGCCCAGAGGCCTCTTCGCTCCTTGCCCCCCCAAGCTCTTCGTCCAGCCGGTGGGACTCTTCTCGCAAGCGCGCGGCACTCAGCGATTCCACGCAACCCTCCAGCCGCACCAACGCGCCACCGGAGGCCACCTCCTCGACAGCCTCTTGCCTCCCTGCTCGCGCCCACTCTGCCTCGGGATCGAGCGCCCTGGCGTGGATTACCGGAGTCTTGCCAAACCGACTCTCCGCCTTCTCCTTGCCACCCTCCTCAACGGCGCCGGGAGGGGCGAGCCAGGCGTGACAGCCGAGGCTCGTCAACCGCTCAACCCCCTCGTGGACCACCAAGCCACTCAACGGCACCGCCGTTCGCCCCGCGAGCCGCACCGCGAGATCGGCCAACACCGAAGCGGCGGAGCACTCCCCCGCGAAAGCGAGGCGAGCCTCTTGGGGCAAGGTCGCCAGGGAACGAGCCACCTCGCCAGTTCGACCCATCACCTCGCCCAAACTCAGCCACTTCCAGCCGCGTGGTTGAGGATAGAAGAGCCAGGGCCGGTGAGGGTTGACGGCAGCGTGGCGAGCCAGCGTTCGCGGTACCGAAGCCGTGGAGTCCAAAGGGGGCGGCTAACTGACCAACTTGGCCAGAGCGGCGGCGATCTTCCCTTCGATCATGCCCCGCATCAAGCTGGCGGGCGGTTTCAGGTTGGCCGAACCGATCACCTTGCCCTCTTCCAGGACGATCGACCCTTCGGCCCCCGGCCCTGAAAGCCGTAGAACGTCACCGTCCCATCGACGTTGCAACATACCGCCAGGGAACTGCTCCTTCAGCGCGGCATCGAGCACCGGCCGCAGCTCTTCCACCGATTCAAAACTGGTTTCCACTTCGATCTTCACTTCACTCATGGACGGCAAAATAGCACAGGCAAGTCCCCCAGCGGGATCGATCAGCAGCCCGTCCCGCGGCCGTCGGGTGGCATGCATCCTGCTAGAGTTAAGGGACTCATGCGACGTTCTCACGCCAGTGCCACCGTCCATTGCGCCGTCATTCTCTTGCTGCTCGCTCCACTCGCCGCCCAGGCGCAGCGCGTCTCCAACGCGGACCTCTTCTCCAAGAGCCTGCAAGGGGCCCAGCAAGCCCTGGATCTGTACGGCTCGTACGACAACCCGGCGGCGATCGAGCGGGTCTCCGAAATCGGTTACCGGCTGGCCAGCAAGGCCCATTTTGACGATTTCCCGTTCACCTTCCATATCGTCGAGATGGCGGCGCCCAATGCCTTCGCGCTTCCGGGCGGGCACATCTTCGTCACCCGAGGCATGCTGGAACTCGACCTCACCGACGACATGCTGGCGGGCATTGTCGGCCACGAGATCTCCCACGTTATCCACCGCCACGGTACCCGCATGAAGCGGCGCGCCACGCTGCTCAACGCACTCAGCCAGGCGGTCCTCGTCGGCTTGATCATGAGCACCGATTCGGGGCGAAATCAAGCCAACACGACGCGCGCCCCCTATGATCCTCGGGTCCGCTACCCCAGCCAGGGTAGTCAAGAGATCGTCGGCGCCATGGCCACCGGGATGGTGGTCAGTGAGTTGCTCTTGCGCAGCTATAGCCGTGACTTCGAGCGCGAAGCCGATGACGAAGGGCAACGGCTCGCCGCCGCCGCCGGCTTCGACCCAACCGGCCTCGGCGACCTGATGGCGCTGATGAGCGAACGCCTTCCCCAATCCAAGCAATACGGCTACTGGCAGACCCACCCCTACTTCGACGAGAGAATCCGCGGAGCCGCCGCCCGAGGGGCCCAACTGAAGGCCCAACCCCCTTCCGAGTTCGACAACTTTCGCCTACGCACCCAAGCGGCGCTCCTCACCTACCTGGCGAAGGCCAAGCACAAGCCGGAGCTCGCCGAACTGGTCAAGAGCGAAGCCCTGACCGCCTGGCCGATAGGACCCAAGGCGGAAGAAATCCGCCTTCAGCGACTCCACGACCTCCGCGATGAGCAGACGAAGCTCCTGCCCCTGAGCCGCGACTACGGCGTTTTGATCAGCGCCTACGGCGAGGTGGTCGACCTGATCGAACGACTCGACGCCAAGAGCCCACTCCTCGCTCGCCTCCGCGACGAGCGCGGCGAGATTCAGCAACAGGCCAAGGCGCTCTATCCCCAAGCCATCAAGGTCCTAGAGAGCGGAATCTACGAGACCTCGTTCTTGGAGCGCTTCCAGAGCAACTTCCCCGACTCTTCACAGGCCGCCAAGGTGGCCCTCGCTCTAGGCAACGCGCACAGCCGGCTAGGCAAGGTCGCGGAGGCGGTGGAGCAATACCTGATCGCCTGGGACGCGGACCCCGAAAGCACAGAGCGCCAACAGGCGCAGCGCGGTCTCCATATCCTCGCCCCGGAACTCGACAACCTCGCCGCTCTGGAACAAATGGCCCGGCAGGAGCGCGACCTCGCTCTGGCCGATATCGCCCGCACTCGCCTGGCCCGCGTCGCCAGCAGCTACGACGACCTCGTCAACGGCGCCACTTACCTCGCCCGCTTTCCCGATGGATCGCGAGCCACCGAGGTCACCGACCGTCTCAACTCGTTGGCCGACGATCTCTACGCGGCGGTGATTCTCTACCAAGGGGTCGGCGAAAACGTCAAAGCACTCGACCGAATCAACCAGATCCTCACCCATGCTCCCACCTCACCGGCGGCCGCTCAGTTGCGCGACCGCGCGACCATCGCCGAAGGATGAAGCCACCAACACCACGCCTTCGCAGGCTCGCTCCCCTACTGCCCGGGCTGCTGCTCCTGCCCGTCCTGGTGGTACTGCTAGGGTTGAGTTGCACCCGCGGACCGCGCGTGGAGGAAGAGCGCACTCCGGCACAGGTGATGAGCTTTCGTTCCGCCGACTGGCTCGAGCGCGAAGATCGCATTCGCCAAGAGCAACCCGACAAGGTGATCGCCACCATGGGCGTCAAGGCGGGCGACATGGTGGCCGACGTCGGTTGCGGCACCGG
>QIHU01000140.1 GCA_003231035.1 Acidobacteriota bacterium | reverse complement strand
CCCATGGGGCGACCCCTCACTCCCTGGAGCGAGCCGCTCTCTGGAGCCTTCGCTGGAAGGAAATCGACTCGATCGAAGCCCGCGGCGAAGAAGTCTTCGCAAACGGCAGGCGGCTCCACCGGTTTCCTCTTCGCAAGAGCGCCGAACGGCTCGTCGCCAGGCTCGAACTTCTGCGCAACGCCTCACCCTCACGGCGCCAAGAGCTCTTGCTGAGTTATTGGAGAGAGGACACGAATCTGCAAGCGATCGAGGGGCGCTGTCGCGAGGTCGAGAGGTCAGCCCGTCTATCGCGCTGGGGTGGCCTCGCGCAATGGCTTTGGATGTTCGTGGTCGCGCCAGTGACCCTCTTCCTAGTGGACGGAACGATCATCATCGCTACTTTGGGAGGCTTCCTCATCCTGATGGTGGCGGCAAATGTGGGGTTCTTCGCACGCCGGCACTTGCAGCTCTTCCCGGACGAACGGTGGGCCCGTTGGGAGGCTGCCGCGATGATGTGCATCAGCTGGCCGATGGCCGCCCGCTCGGCGGACACCTTAAGCCGACACCGCCTGGCCGGCTTCCATCCCTTCGCCGTGGTGATGTCGCTACCCGACAGCGTCTCGCGCACCCACTACCTCGGCCGTGCACTGCGCGCCACCGAGTTCCCGCTCGGCCTCGAAGAGCTCGACCCACTAGGCCACGAGATTGTCCGCTGGCAGGCAGGTTGGCACTTCGAACGGTTCCGCGAGCTGGCCGCTGAACGAGACTTCGAGGTCGAAGCCATCCGCTTGCCGCTAGAGTTCGAACCCGAGGCACGAAGCTACTGCCCTCGCTGCTTGGCGACCTTCATGCAGGAACGCCCCGAGTGCTCCTATTGCCACGGTATCGCTCTGCGCCCGGCTCCGCAAAACTTCCAAGAGAAAGGTGTGACGTGATGGAACCCGATGGCTGGACTCTCTGGTTGGCGCTGGCCGCGGCCGGCGGCGTGGGCTACTTTTTGGTTTCCAAAATGATCGACTTCTTCCGCCACGGAAGTTCGTGGAACGAAGGCAGGTCATCCCCGCCCGACGACTCCATGACCGCCTCCTCCATCGAAGAGAAGATGCAAGAGGACCAGAGTCGATTCAACTCGAACAAGCCGATCGGATAGGAATGGACCTCGACGCAATGAGGGCCGCTCGCCTCGCGGCGTAGCGGCCCTCAGCCCAACCAGTGGGTGGCAAGACTTGGTGAGACTTGGCGGAACTCCGGCGGCTAGGGTGCCACCTCGATCCGGTTGGAGGCGACTCGGCCCGAGATTGGATCGAAGAGCGCCACCACCACGTCATGTTTGTTGCGCCGCATCTTGAAGGCGGTTTCGTAGCGCACGAAGCCATCCGGCGAAGGGTCTTTGTCGGCTTCCAGACGAAGCTGCAAGACCGGAATCTCAGATTGGTTCCCTTTCTCATCCATCGCCGCGATGCGCAGCTCCAGTGCCGCCACCGAGCTATCGCCCTGCGCCAGAAGGGTAATCATTTCGACCGGAATCGCCACGGTCAGCGGCACTTCCACGAAGCGGCGCCCGAGCCGCCGGATCTCGCCCAACTTCACCGGCAACACACCACTGCTGAGGCCGCTGCCGAAGAGCAAGGAGCCTTCGACCATGGCGTTGGCTTCTTGCTGGCGAGAGAGGTCGAGGAAGCTCCGGCGGGTGCGCACCTTGAGGCGCGGGTCCCGCACTTCGATCTCGATCTTGTGCTCGCGGTCGTCACGCTGCCGATCCGCGTTGAAGCCTAGCCAGTAGTAGGAGCGGGTGTCCTGGGCCACCGCTTCAAGGGCCCGTTTCCGATTTGAGTTCAGCAGCACCCTGCCACCGGTACGACGGGCCAGGATGCCGATTCCAGCCTGCAACTCATGCTCGATCGAAAGAGGATCAACGGAACTCTGCGAGACCAGGTTGGCAGTTACATTGCTGGTGGGGAAACCTGGAGCTACGGGGCCGGGATCCGCGCCAACCGTTCCATCTGCCCTGCGACCGCGTTGCACTGAGGCCAGCGAGTTCGGCAAGCCTCCTGCGTTGGAATCAACCGTTGGGCCGGAGTACTGAAGGCCGGGGACATCGACCGGATAGAGCGTGTAGCCAAAGAGGTTGGCCATGTCCGCCAACGGCTTGAAGGCTCGATCGCCCCGATTACCGAGGATTTCCAGGACCGGAACGTCGCTGTTGGACGAGGCGATCTGGGTTGGATCGAAGGGCCAGCCGCCGGAAAGAAGCATCATCACCTTGCGGCCGTCGGGGGCGGCGAAGCTACGCACGGAGGCGGCGGCCGCCTCGACCATGCGCTCTGTTTGATCGGAGAGCAGCTCGGTGTAAGCACGCTCTTCTTGACCCAACAGGAGGCCGACGTTGGGCAAGACGCTGTCGAATCCATTGCCCTGCGAAGCTCGCACGCGAGCGAGTTCGATCCGGCGTTGCAGACCTAGGGCGGGGCGGCCACGGGCCTGACGCAAAGCGCGTTCGAGTTGGGTTGTGGAACTGGTCCAGGAGGTGAGCATGTCGAGGCGGCGGCCATCGAAGGCGACGATTGCCATCCGGTCCTCCGGTCGCAAGTTGCCTAGATCTCTGGCGATCGACTCCAGCACAACATTGCGGTCGCGCTTGATGGGAAAGAAGTCGTCGATGAAGACGAGATAGTTGGTTCCCACCACTTTGCCCGCTTCGACTCCAGGAGTAGCCGGGAGTGCTCCGCTTCCCGACGTGGCGACCTCTCTGGCCAAACCACCGGCGATCTCGCTGAAGAATTCAATCGGCTTCTCTTGGCCGTCCACCCGCAAGCGGAAGTCGTCGGGGGCCAGCCCAATCACGCGGTTGCCTTGGCGGTCGGTCACCACCACTTCGAGGTTGACGATTCGAACGTCGATCACGTCGCCAAAAATACTGGACTGGGGCTCTTCGGCGACGGCCTCACCGACCGCGACGATGCCCAACACGAGGGCCGCAAGCGCGACGGCGAGCACCAGGCCGCGGTCGAACTGACTCAGACTCTTTTTCGTTCTCATGGTGTCTCCTTGGTTCATCAGATCTGATGCTGGTACAGAGCAAGGGCCATGCCGGAGCGAAAACCTGGGAGAATCAGGTCAAAATGAGTCAGGGGAGGACGCTGGGTCCCCCCCTGTGGACAAGTCGCGAGAGATTCGCATTCGCTTGCCTACGGATCGATCTCCACCCGGTTGGTCGCCAGGCGGCCGGTGGCGGGGTCGAGAATCGCCAGAACGATCTCGTGTTTGGACCGACGCAGCTTGAGCGTGGTCTCGTAGCGCACAAAGCCGCCCGGTTTCGGTTCCGTGGCGCTTTCCAGTCGCAACGGCACCACCGGCATCTCCGCCTGATTGCCCTCCTCGTCCATCACCGCGATACGCAGCTCGAGTTCCGAGACCCAGAGATCCCCCTGTGGCAAGACGGTCATCGCGGCCACCGGAATCGCCAAAGTAATCGGAACCTCGACAAACTTCCTCCCCGCTTTCTTGAACTCGCCCAGCTTCACCGGCATCGCCCCCTCTCCGGGCGAGCTGCCGAAGAGTAGGGTGCTCTCGACCATCGCGTTGGCCTCGGCCCGGCGGGAGAAATCGAGGAAGCCCTTGCGCGAGCGCACCTTGAGCCCTTTCTGACGGACCTCGATCTTGATCTTGTGTGCCTTGTCGTCGCGTTGGCGGTCCGCGGTAAAACCTAGCCAGTAGTAGGATCGCGTATCCGCCACCACCGTTTCGAGCGGCCGAATGCGCTGGCTATTGAGGAGCGCCTTGCCCCCGGTGCGACGCGCCAGGACCCCGAGCGAGGCTTGCACCTCCTGCTCCGCCGACAACCCCGCGCTCCCCGGCTGCGCGAAGGTGACGGCATCGACCGAAGGACCCGTGCCTTGAAGCCCCGGTACGTCCACCGGGTAGAGGGTGTAGCCGAGAAGGTTGGCCGTATCGGCCAGCGGGCTAAACAGCTGATCGCCGCGTTTGAATTCGTTATCGAGCACAGGCAGGTTGCTATTCACCGCGGCCAGCTGGGTCGGATCGAAGGGCCAGCCGCCGGAAAGGAGCAGCATCACTTTGCGCCCTGGCGGAGCCGCGAAGCTGCGCAGGGTGGCGGAGGCGGCCGCGATCTGGCGCTGGATCTGTGAGGAGAGCATGCCGACGTACTGTCGGGCCTCGGGTGGCAACCGTTCGCCGACGTTGTCGGTCAGGCTCTGGGAGCCACCGAGCCCCTGCGACGAACGGAAGCTGCGCAGCTCTTGGCGCCGAGTCAGCCCGAAGGCCGGGCGCCCTCGGGCCTCGCGGAAAGCATCGGTCAGCTTGGCCGAAGAGTTGGTCCAACTGGTCAACATCTTCAGCTTCTTGCCATCGAAGGCGACGACCGCCATTCGATCTTCGGGGCGTAGCTGACCGAACTCCTCGGCGAGCGACTCCAGAACGGTGTTGCGATCCCGGCGCAGCGAAAAGAAGTCGTCGATGAAAACCAGATAGCTGGTACCGACTGGGCGCCCCGGAGTCAAACTCGGCACGGTCTGCGCCACATCGGAGGTTGCCCCCCCTTCCGGCTTCGCCTGGCCATCCGAGACCAGCCCCAAAGCGACCTCTGAGAAGTAGTCGATCGGGACCTCTTTGCCGTCGATCTTGAGCTGGAAGTCCTCAGCCGACAGGCCGGAGACTCGGTTGCCGGCGCGGTCGGTCACCACGACCTCCAGGTTGACTACCCGAACGTCGATCACTTCGCCAAAAATGCCGGGCTGTTCTTCTTGGGCAGCGAGCGGCCCGGGAGTGTACGTTGAGAGAACGAGCGCCATCAGAGCCAAGAAGGCGATGATGCGTCGGTACGGTGGTGTTGGTTTCATAGCGGCTCCTGCGGCAGGTGTAGGGGAAATCCCTCAGCCCAGACTAGCAAAAGGCGTGCCTTTCAGATCAAATCCTCGTGGAGACTAGATGGCCCACGATCTGGCTCCCGTGATGGCGAGAGTTGTCGATGAAGATCTTGCCGGTCTCGAGCCCCGCCTGGAGCGTACCCGCGACGTAGAGCCCTGGAACATCCGTTTCGCAGCTTTCGGGATCAAAGGTCGGCCGCAAACTCCGCTCATCGACGGTGACTCCCGCGGCCCGGAGAAGTCCCACGAAGGGACGATAGCCAATCTGCAAATAGACGGCATCCACTTGCGCCTCCGTGGTTCCGTCGGGGCCTTCCAGGACGATGCGCGCCCTCTGCCTCGCGGTCGCGGGCAGGAAGGCCCTGATCCGAGTCTCGAAGTGGGCCGCGATCGAGCCTTCGGCGATGCGGTTCTCAATATCGGGCAGCAGCCAGTACTTGATCGTCTTCTTGAGTTGGGCCCGGCGATGGACCAAGGTCACACGGGCTCCGTTGCGCCACAGGTCCAGTGCCACTTTGACCGCCGAGTTTCCGCCGCCGACCACCACCACATCTTGGTCAAAGTGGGGGTACGTAACGGGTGCGCACCCAGGGCAGCGCCTCGCCTTCGACACCCAAACTCTTCGGCCACCAGAAGAAACCGGTGGCGATCACCAGCGAACGGGTACGCAAGCTACGGCCCCCGCCGTCGCGCTCGGTGGCGACCACAAAACCTCCTCCCGCCTGGGGTTCGACGGCGGTGACCTCCTCGTAGAGCGCCACGGGCAACTCGCGGCGCACCACCTCGCGGTAGTAGACCAGCGCCTGGCGGCGGTTCGGTTTCACCTCCTGGATGGCGAAGGGAATTCCGGCGATCTCCATGCGCTCGCGGGTGGTGAAAAATTCGAGGTCGGTCGGGTAGGCCTGGAGCGAAGCGGTCAGCGGTCCTTTGTCGATCACTAGGACATCAAGGCCGGCGCGGCGCGCCTCGGCGCCAACCGCGATCCCGGTGGGGCCGGCACCGACCACGATCATGTCCAGGGTGCGGTCGGCGCGTTCTTGCTCTTGCATGGTCTCTCAGCAGGCTTCTCTCAGTGGGTGTCAAAAAAGTGGTTCGCCTGTCCACGACCGCGTCCAAGGGGATAGGCCGCGGGGGTCAGCCGCCGACCGGTTGCCGGCGGCGGCGTAGCCACAAGATGGTCAGGATCGCCATCACCCCGAGACTCACCAACTGGGCCAAGGTCAAGGCGCCGAAGAACCGGTCATCTTTGGCGCGTAGGAATTCGACCAAGAACCGCTCCACCGTCAACAGGCCGAGCACCACCGAAGCCACCGTACCCGCCGGTGGCCGACGCTTCAGCATCCGCGAGCCCAGAAACCAGATCGGGAGCGCCGTCAAAGTCTCATAGAGCTGGGTCGGGTGGACGCGCATCATCGTCGAGTTCGAAATATGGTCAGCGACCTTCACCCCGAAGTAGCGTAGATTGCCCGCGGTCGAGGGCGGGAGCCCTTCCTTGAAGGCGACCGCCCAGGGCAGCTCAGAAGGAATGCCATAGTCGTCGCCAACCAGGAAGCATCCAATGCGCCCAACGGCATAGCCCAAGGCCAGCCCGACCGCCGCCGCGTCGACGGTGGACCACACGGGCAGCCGGCGCTTGCGCACCGTCCACACCACCGCCAGCGTGGCGAGGATGAAACCGCCGTACCACACCAGCCCCGAACGCGAATAGAGCAAGTGCCAGTCGCGGTAGAGAACCGCGTAGTAGATCTTGCCGCCGACGATCCCACCAACTCCGGCGGCGAAGAGGATGGCGCTGGCGTCTTCTTCATCGCCAATTCCTAAACTCTTCAAGCCTCGTCGCATCTGCCAGTAGGCGCTGAAAAAAGCCAGAACCAGCGCCAGACCGAAAGGGCTAACTGCGAAGGAGCCGATGTGGAAGAGTTCAGGAATCATGGTGCGCAGCCTTTGCTAGGTCCCAGCGTCGGCGTATCGTAGCACCGAGGGACCCCCGTGGATCGTTCAATCCTCAGCGCTCCGCCACCGTTGGAGGCTACGAACCGCCTGTGGTCCGCGAAACCGGAAATCGGCAGGATTTCTCACTCTCGTAGATCTTCAAGGTCTCTCGCAACTCATCCATCGTCGCGGCGGCTGCTCCTTGGCTGGCTTCGAGCGCCTTACGCTGCCACTGCGCCGCCTGCTCGCAACGGCCCAGCTCGGCCAGGGCCATCGCCACCGTCCGCGCATGGCCAACGCTCGGCCGAGCTTCAAAGGCCACTTGAGCCAGGTTGAGAGCCTCTTCGCCGTTGCGCACCGCGCCATCAGGACTGCCGGCCAGCAAGCGAGCGAGGGCGTGGGTCAACTGGCCGCTATCCGCCATCAGGTCGAGGGCGCCTCGCAGGGTCGCCACCGCTTCGCCGTAGCGCTCCATGGCGACCAAAGCCCGCGCTTCGCCGAGCCGCGCCTCTTCGTCCGCCGGAGCCAAGCCCACCGCTTCGCGGTAGGCCAACAGAGCCTTGTCGTGGCGCCCGCCGCGGGCCAGAACCGCCGCCAGTTCGCGCAGGGCGATGGCATCTTCGGGCTCCAGACGAACGGCGGTCGCCAAGTGGTTCGAAGCCTCGACCAACTCGCCACGGCGCCCGAGGACCATTCCTAGATTGAAATGGGCCGTACCGTTGTTGGCATCGAAGCGCAAGGCCTCGCGAAACTGCTCGGCGGCGGCCACCGCTTCGCCCACCTGCGCATAGGCCGACCCTAGATTGACCCGAGCGCGGGAGCTTTCGGGGGCGGCGTCGACCGCCTTGCGAAACTCTTGGATGGCGACCCCGGGCTTGGCTGCCTTGAAGGCCAGACGGCCGCGCAACAGGTGGGCCAGCTCGCCGGTGGTCAACCCCGGTAACTCCTCCATCAGTGGGTCGCGCGGCGCCACGCCGACCGGACCGCGTAGCTCCAAGTGGTGGCGCGCCAACTCGGTCTCCCCAACCCCGCGGTAGGCCAAGCCCAGCGGATAGTGCAAGCGATTGGCTTCAGGCGCGGCGGCGAGCGCCGTCTCGAAGAATAGGATCGCTTCGTTGAACCGTTTCGCCGACAAGGCCACCTGCCCCATCCCCGCCATCGCCGCCGCCGAGGTGGGATCGATTTCGAGCGCCAGCGAAAGCGCCTCGGAGGCCTCCTTTTGGCGGTTGAGGCCGGCCAGGGACTCGCCCAGACGAACCCAGGCGGCAAGGCTGCGCGGGCTCAAGGCGAGTTCCTTGCGGTAGGCGACGATGGCCTCTTCCAGGTGCCCTTCTTGCTGCTCCAAGACGGCCAGCAAGTGGTACCAACGCGGGTCGTCGGGCGCCAGGCGGCTGGCGTTGCGATAGCAAGCGGCGGCGGTACTGACGATCTTGTAGGCGTGAAACAGTCGACATCCAGACCCCAAAGCCGCCCCCCGCTCGGCAGTCGGCAGTTTCATGTTGGCCAACGCCCCCTGCATCAAGATACGGGTTTCCAAGAGCTGGCCGGCGACCGCATCCTCAAAGGTATCCAAATCGGGGAACGGAATCGCTTCGAGAGGCTCGGTGGCCTCGACCCCGGTCTCATCCGGCGCCGCGGCGCCCGGGTCCGGCTCACCTTGGGCGGTGGCCACCGCCGGCAGGAGGAGCGGAAGTAATAGGAAAAGGCCAACGCGTCGCAAAGAAATCACTGGGTGTCCTCCCTCGGCAATCGAATTGTCCAATGGCGGCCAGCCGGCCCCCCCACCAGCCGCAGCCGCGTTGCTCGCGGTGAGATCAATTCCAACGAGGAGATCGTTGACCGCTGGCCTTGAGCCTTGCCCAGGCCGAAGAAGGCCCGAGGGTCCCGCGCCGAGCAGTAGCCGCCATCGCTGTGCAACCGTCGATGGAGGACCGGCCCTTTCTCTCGTCGGAGGATGGCTCGGCTCCCCAAGAGATCGCGGCCGCTGACGGAGTCTTCGACCCGCACGCTCAGCCAGCCGGCCCCGTCGGCGGCTCGGTTGCGCAGCAGACGGGCCGGGCCGCTGTTGTTGAGGATCAGCAGGTCGAGGTCGCCGTCGTTGTCGACATCGCCCAAAGCGGCACCCCGACTGACTTCCAGGCGGCTAAACGCCTCCCCGGCTTGGGCGGTGGTTTCCTCGAAGCGCTGACCCGCGCGGTTGCGAAACAGCTGATTGGGCTGATCGAGGGGATAGGGATCGCCGGCTTGGGCCAGCTCTTCGAGGATGCGCACCGCGCCGTTGAGCACCAACAGATCGAGCCAGCCGTCGTTGTCGTAGTCGATCCAGGAGGTGCCGAAGGCGGTCAACGGAAGGCTCGATGCCGCCAGCCCCAGTTCGATCGAACGATCTTCGAAAAGGCCACCACCGAGGTTGGCGAAGAGGGTGTTGCTCTCGCCCATCAGATGGGTCATGAAGAGGTCGTCGTCGCCGTCGCCATCGAAGTCGCCCGCATCCACCCCCATGCTCGCCTCGGGCGCGCCGGCACGGTTGACCGCCACCCCGGCGAAGAGGGCGTCGTCGACGAAGGTGCCATCGCCTTGGTTGAGCCACAGGAAGTTGGCTTCGCCGTCGTTGGCGACGTAGAGATCGACCCGGCCGTCGCCGTTGAAGTCACTGCTCACCACCCCCAGCCCCGCGCCGCTCAGCCGCCCCACCCCCGACCGCACCGAAACGTCCTCGAAGGTTCCGTCGCCTCGGTTGTGCAGCAGGCGATCGCTCTGTGAGGGAAAACCGGAGGGGCCGCAGTAGTCACGCCGACTGCTCTCGGCATAGCAACGCGGATTGCGGCTAATGGAGAAATCAACGTAGTTGACCACGTACAGGTCCAGCCAACCGTCGCCGTCATAGTCGACGAAAGCGGCGCTGGTGCTCCACCGCGGGTCGTCGACGCCGGCCTCGGCGGTCACCTCGCGAAAGGTGCCATCGCCCAAGTTGCGCCACAGTTGGTTGGCTCCGTAGTGGGTCACGTAGAGGTCCACCCAGCCATCGTTGTCGTAGTCGCCGGTGGCGACTCCCATGCCGTAGCCGGTGGCGGTGATCCCCGAGCGCTGGGTGACATCGGTGAACCGCACGGCGGTTCCCGGGGCCGACGAATCGTTGCGCAGGAGCCGGTCGCTGGGCTTGCCGGCGCCGCGAAACGGCAAGGTGGCTTGCTCCATCCGCCGACCTTCGCCCAGCAGCGCTCCCTGCACCAGGTAGAGATCGAGGTCGCCATCGCCGTCGTAGTCGAGAAAAGCGCCGCCTTGCCCCGCCATCTCCGGGAAATAGAACTCACCGGTCATGCCGTTGAAATGGACGAAATCCACCCCGGCCTGCCGCGATATGTCTTCAAACAGAGGATCGAGCAGAGGATCGGCGGTGGCCGCCGCCACGGAACTGCCCCAGGGGCCGGCCAAGGCCGAGAGCGCAAGACTTAAGAGAACCAGCAAACCAGCCACCGGTGGGCAGCGCCGCGCGGGCGCTCCAAATTGACATTCATCGAGGGTAGTCACTCTAGATCTCTTCATCCTTGGCTGACAAAGCAGAGTCAACAGCCTCTCAGGGCCAGCGACCATCACGGGC
Organism: Acidobacteriota bacterium; assembly: GCA_003231035.1. Taxonomy (GTDB): domain Bacteria; phylum Acidobacteriota; class Thermoanaerobaculia; order Multivoradales; family SZUA-115; genus SZUA-115. The sequence continues at coordinate 4,056 of QIHU01000140.1, read as the reverse complement.
TGCCTTGCAGCCGCCAATCTACCAGTTCTCTAGCCTCTCAGTACCGCCCTCAGTACCGCCCTCGGCACCGCCGAACCGATCGCGGTCGCTCAGCTTCTCACCCTTGACCTCCCGGCCAACATCGCCGAGAGTGGAACGATGTTGGCGCGCCTCCTCTTGCTCTTCATCACCGTTCCGTTGATCGAACTCTTCTTGCTCGTCCAGCTCGGCGAGCGGATCGGTTTGGCCGCGACGGTGGCGCTGGTGGTGGTCACGGGAATCCTCGGAGCCTCCCTGGCGCGACAGCAGGGGCTGGCCACCTGGTCACGCTTCCAGCAAGAGTCGGCGGCCGGCCGGCCACCGGGCCGAACCCTGCTCGACGGCCTGTTGATCTTGGTCGCGGGCGCGGTCCTGTTGACCCCGGGGTTACTCACCGATCTCACTGGCTTCGCCCTCCTCGTGCCGCCGATCCGTTCCTTGCTCAGTCGACGACTGGAAGGCTGGCTGGCGGGTCGGGTCGGGCGCGCGGTGGGCGACATTCCCGTCCCCGGCCCGCGACAAAAAAGCCCACCCCGGGTTGGCCCCGACCCTGGCGCCGGCGGTCCGGTGATCGAGGTCGAGGCACGGGTGGTCCGCGACGCCCCAGAAACTTCAGCAGGGACTTCAGCAGAGAGTTCAGCATCGAGAGAGCCCGAAGGGAACCGTTAGACTCGCCGCCATGAGTTCGACCTTCGCTTCGATCGACCCCGCGGCACTCGACCGGCTGGCCACCATTCTGGGTTCCGAGGGACTGCGCACCGACGATCTAGCGCGCCAACGCTACGGCCGCGACGAGACCGAGGACTTGTACTTCCCTCCCCAAGCGGTCGCCCTGCCGTCAACCCCCGAACAGGTCGCGGCGGTGATGCGTCTAGCCAGCGAACTGCGCCTGCCGGTGACCCCGCGCGGCGCCGGCACCGGCCTTTCGGGCGGCGCTCTGCCCATCTTTGGAGGAATCTGCCTGTCGGTCGAGCGGCTCAACAAAGTTCGTTGGATCGATCGCCGGGATTTGTCGTGCGAAGTGGAGGCCGGCGTGGTCACCGGCGAGTTGCAGCGCCAGGTCGAGGAGCTGGGGCTGTTCTATCCTCCCGACCCGGCGAGCAGCGAGAGTTGCCTGTTGGGCGGCAACCTGGCCGAAGACTCGGCCGGCCCGCACTCGTGCAAGTACGGCACCACCCGGCGCTACGTGCTGGCGCTCGAAGCGGTGCTCCCCAGCGGCGAGTTGATCCACACCGGCGCTCGCACCCGCAAGGACGCCACCGGCTACAACTTGACCCAACTCCTGGTCGGTTCCGAGGGCACCTTGGCGGTGATCACCGCCGCCACCCTGCGCCTGCTGGCCAAACCGAAGGCGACCCTGGTCCTGGTCCTCCCCTTCCCGGCGCTGGACTCGGCAGCCGCCGCGGTCGAAGAGATCTTCCTGGCCGGTTTCGATCCCGCGACCTGTGAGCTGATGGAAGCGGAGGCACTACGCGCCGTGGGCGCGGTGATGCCCCTACCACCGGGCCTCATCGATCAAGAGGCGATGTTGCTGGTGGAACTCGACGGCGAGGAGGCCGACGCCCTCCTCGAACGGGCCGCCGCGCTCGCCGAACTCACCGCCCAGCTGGGAGCCGGCGAACCCTTGGTGGCGATAGACGCCGCCGAGCAGCGCCGGCTGTGGGCGGTGCGCACCCAGATCGGCGAGGCGGTCAAGCACCGCAGTGTCTACAAAGAGGCCGACACCGTGGTCCCCCGCAAGGCGCTGGCAGACCTGGTGCGCGCCGCCCGCAAGGCGGCCGCCGACCACGGCCTCACCGCCATCTGCTTCGGCCACGCCGGCGACGGCAATCTGCACGTCAACCTTCTGCGCGACGACCTACCACTCGCGCAGTGGGAAGCCCGCCGCGACGCCGCCGAAGAGCAACTCTTCCGCGCCGTGGTCGACCTCGGCGGCACCCTCTCCGGCGAACACGGCATCGGCTGGTCGCAAAAACGGTTCCTACCCCTGGCCATCGACCCTCCGACCCTGGCGCTGATGCGGCAAGTCAAGAAAGCTTTCGATCCTCTGGGGATTCTCAATCCGGGCAAGATCTTCCCGGAGGGATGACGGGCGGAACGACGATCATCGCTGGATGGGCCAACTAGAATGCCGCCATGAGCATGACCTTCGAATGGAGTCCTGTGAAGGCCATTGCGAACATCCGTCGCCACGGCGTCGAGTTCGAAGAGGCTACTTCGGCATTCGCCGACCCGCTGTCGCTGACTAGTGCCGATCCCGACCACTCAGCCTCCGAGCAGCGCTGGGTTCTAGTAGGATTGTCCTTCAAGGGTCGCCTGCTCGTCGTTGTGCACACTGACATTAACGATACAGTGAGGTTGATCAGCGCTAGAACCGCCACTCCAGCGCTACTATCAAGAGGATTGACCATGCGTGCGGAATACGATTTCTCCAAGGGTGTTCGAGGAAAATACACCGATCGCCTCACCGAGGGTGTGAAGCTGGTGGTTCTCGATCCTGACGTGGCCGAAGCGTTCCCAACCTCCGATCAGGTCAATGAGGCGCTACGCAGGCTAGCCAAAGAGCCCAAAGGGGTTAGACCGAGGACAACCTCTCTGGATTCTTAGACTGTCCGAAGCAGCGGAAGGCCCAAGGTCTTTGGGCTTCGGTTTCATGATCGCCGGATTGGCGATGGGTCGGTCTAGTAGGGCTTCGCAGCCGAAGTCGTCGAGGCGACCCACCGCCTGGGGAGAATCACGGTGGTGGCGGAGGCGGTGGACCCAGCCTGACCTTTTTCACAGCAACAGCGTCCTTGGCAACGCCGGAAAGAAAACCGCATTGCACATCGATCATGAAGAAGATCTCTATCTGTTGCCGTCGATCAGTGTGCGCAACCACCATTGACGGTGGGAGGGCGCATTTCAGAGTGTCGCCGGCTGATGACTGATTTTCAGTGACACAGCCCAGGAGGGCGACATCGTCACTTTTGGGGTCGAACAGTGCGACTGCGAGCGCACTATCGCCGATCACGGAGCCAAGATCCAAGCTGAGCTCCCCGACCAACAAGGGCTCTGGAACGTCAAAGCCCAAAGAGAACGCCACGAAACAACCCGTAGTACGATTCTGCACCGAGTTGAAACCGACCCTCGCACTACCGCCCAAGAGACCTTCGAGACTACCCGTGACGTGGGTACCGGGAAACACCTTCATGTAGCGCAACTGCGGAAAACAAGGTGCCATGCTCCCCGATAACTGAGAGTTCTGGAGAGAGATGGACGGGCAGAGGTCGAGACCGGCGAATCTGGTCTCGTAGAAGTGTTCGAGAGTACCGGGCCCGATCGTTGTGGTTTGGGAACCCGTGATCTGGGTAGTACCAGTCGGCGGTAAGGGAACCTGGAACTCGATGGCCACCGCCGGAGTTCCTGCTGCCACCAGGCCGAGAATCAGAACGGAAACCGAAACTCTAGAGACATACTTGAAACTCATTTCTGTACCTCCTTTAACGGATCCCTTGCCCCGCCCGTTCAAATCGGGTTCAGAGAGCATGAATCCATACCTTTGCGCCGATCAGCAACGTGCTGAACGTGCGCCCCTACCTCATAACGCCGGATTGCACCGCGGTTCTTGTCACCCGAAATGCCATTTTCCGTGTTCCACCAACTGTTAAGCTTTACGAATATACCTTGGGCAGAGGGAGATATTTGTGGCAATCCAGGAAGTCACGCGGCTACTGCGAGAGTGGCAGGATGGCGATCAGGCGGCGCTGGAGAAGCTGACGCCGCTGATCTATGGCGAGTTGCGTTCCATGGCGCGGCGCGCGATCCGTAAGGAGCGGCCGGGGCACACTCTCGGATCGACGGCGCTGGCGCACGAGGTCTTCCTCAACTTGCTCAAGCAGTCGCGGGTGCGCTGGAAGAACCGCGCCCACCTCTTCGGAGTGATCGCCCAACTGATGCGGCGGGTGACGATCCACCACGCCGAGCGCCACCGGGCCGCCAAGCGGGGCGCCGGGGCGGCTCGGGTTCCTCTCGACGAGTCGCGAGTCGCAAGCCAAGCTC